>DASQGB010000145.1:0-9568 GCA_035632815.1 Burkholderiales bacterium
CGGAACGTCTCCTGCCCATCGACCTGCAGGAAGCGCGAGGTGAGCGCCAGCGTCGCCTGGTTCGCGTCCCCGAAGCGGTCGCCGCCGACGAAGCGGTTCTCGGTGAACAGCTGCGCATAGTTGAAGTCGGCGAGCGCGGTATCGAAGATCGGGATCTGGTCCTGCTCGCGGAAAGGCGCGTACACGTAGTACAGGCGCGGCTCGAGCGTCTGGGTCAGGCTCTCGCCGAACCAGCGTGCGCCGCGCTCGAAGGTGAGACCGCTGTCCAGGCTGAGCCAGGGGACCGCCACGTGCGGCGAGCGCGCCGGCTCCAGGCCCAGCGCTTCGATGCCGTAGCCGGCATAGCGCAACCCGGTTTTCGGCGTCACATACCATCCGGGCGCGACGAACGGCGCGGCAAGCATGGGTGCGGCGGAAACTCGCGCGGCCTCGATCAGCGTGGGATGGGTAAAGCGCACGTACTCGGCGGGCAGCAGTGAGTCGAGCCGGCCGGCGATGTCGTTGTAATTCGCGCTGAGGTTGAGCTGCGGCATGCGCTGGTACGGCGGCACGATCGGCGCGAGCGGGTCCTGCAGAGTCTGGAAGCGCTGCACCCGTCCCTGCACGCTGTAGGCCCCCTTCGCGCCGAGCGAGCTGCCATAGGTGAGAGTGCCCTCCTGCGGCAGGTTGCCGAGCGAAACCTGCTTCACCTGGCTCGCCAGGTCGACGAAATAGCGGTCGTCGGACACCCGGTTGTAGTCGATCTGGGCGTGCACGGCGTACGGCAAGGTATGCGCATGCTGCGCCGACACGCCGGTGCGCGGGCGCCCCGCCTCCTTGTCGTCGGGCAGGTGCTCGAGCTTCAGCTCTCCGGCGTAGCTGCGCTCCAGGTAACGCGCCTGGTTCTTGAGCTGAAAACCGCGCTTGGCCATGTAGACGGGCGTGAACGTGGCGTCGCTCTCGGGTGCGATGTTCCAGTAGTAGGGCAGGCCCAGTTCCAGGCCGCGCGTGGAGGTCTGGGCGTAGTACGGCGTAAGCAGGCCGCTCTTGCGCCGGTTCTCGAGGGGGAAGCTCGCCCAGGGCGAAGCGAGGATGGTGGTGTCGAAGAAACGCAGCCGCGGGTAGCGCGCCGTGCCCTGCTCCTTTTCGTAGTCGAGCTCGAGCTCGTCGGCGAGGACTGTCCAGTCCTCCTGTCCCGGCCGGCAAGTGGTATAGCTCGCGTTCTTCAGCAGGTAGCGGTGCGGGCCGAGAAACTCGATGCGCTCGGCGCCGCCGCGCGCGGTGCGCTCGCGCTGCAGGAGATAGGTCGGCTGCTCGAACACGCCGGTGTCGTCGTGCGTGTTGTACTGCAGGCGCGGGCCGAAGAAGCGGTCGCTGCCGCGTTGCAGCCGCACGCCGCCGTCGCCTTCGGCGCGCCCGAACTCCTGGTTGTACCTGAGGACGTCGCCGAAGATCGTCAGCTCGCCGCGCTTGATCTCGGCGTTGCCGCGCGCGGTGACCTCGAGATCGCCGACGCCCTCGATCTTCTCCGCGTCCACGGTGGTGGACTGCGCAGACTCCGCGGCCTGCTGCGCGAAGGCTGGCGCGGCGGCGACGAGCGCGATCGCCAGCGTCGCAAAGCGGTGCAGCATGAAGCGAGCGAGAGAGCTTTTTCGGATGTTAGAATTTTCAATGATACACGCCGATTCACCTCCGGATTTGCGGCGTGTCGCCCTGGAGCGCTGGCTCGCGGATCGATTCGCCGGCGCGCGCTTCTCGCTCGCCCCGGCATCCGAGGATGCGAGCTTCCGCCGCTACTTCCGCGCCGCGCTCGACGACGGGCGCAGCTACGTGGCGATGGACGCGCCGCCCGACAGGGAGGATTGCCGCCCGTTCGTGCGCATCGCGCGGCTGCTGCGCGATGCGGGGGTGCACGCGCCCGAAGTGCACGCGCAGGACCTCGGACAGGGATTCCTTTTGCTGTCCGACCTCGGAGCCGCGACCTACCTGCAGGAATTGAACGCCGGCAACGCGCCGCAGCTCTTCGCCGATGCCCTCGACGCGCTGCTGCGCTGGCAGCTCGCGACGCGCGCCGGCGAGCTGCCGCCGTACGACGAGGCGCTGCTGCGGCGCGAGATGAACCTGTTCCCCGAGTGGTATGTTTCGCGCCACCTCGCCGTCACTTTGAACGACTCCCGCAAGAACGACCTTGAGGGCATCTTCAGAGTCCTCGCGCACAGTGCGCTCGCCCAGCCGGTGGTCTACGTGCATCGCGACTACATGCCCAGAAACCTGATGCTGTGCGAGCCGAACCCAGGCGTGCTGGATTTTCAGGACGCGGTGATCGGCCCGCTCAGCTACGACGTGGTATCGCTGTTCCGCGATGCGTTCATCAGCTGGGACGAGGCGCAGGTGCTCGACTGGACGGTGCGCTACTGGGAGAAGGCGAAGCGCGCCGGGCTGCCGGTCGACGCCGACTTCGGCCAGTTCTGGCGCGCCTTCGAGTGGATGGGGCTGCAGCGGCATCTCAAGGTGCTGGGGATCTTCGCCCGCATCAACTACCGCGACGGCAAGCCGAAATACCTCGCCGACACGCCGCGCTTCCTTGCCTATGCCCGCGCAGTCGCGGGGCGCTATGCGCCGCTCGCGCCGCTCGCCCGGCTGCTGGACGAGCTCGCGTGAAGGCGATGGTGCTAGCGGCAGGCCGCGGCGAGCGGCTGCGCCCGCTGACCGATGCGCTGCCCAAGGCGCTGGTGGAGGCGGGGGGCAAGCCGCTCATCGCCTGGCAGCTCGAGCGCCTTGCCGCATGCGGCTGCCGCGAAGCCGTGGTCAATGTGTCTCACCTGGGCGAGCGCATCATCGAGCGCATCGGCGACGGCGCGCGCTACGGGCTGCGCATCGCGTACAGCCGCGAGCCGCAGCCGCTCGAGACCGCCGGCGGCATCGCTCAGGCCCTCTCCTTGCTAGGAACGCAGCCCTTCCTGCTGGTCAACGCCGACGTCTACTGCGAATTCAATTTGAAGGATCTCGTCGGAAGGGCACTCGGCCAGGCGCTCGCGCACCTCGTTCTGGTGCCCAACCCCGAGCACCGCGCGCAGGGGGATTTTTCGCTCGAAGACGGCAGGGTCGGCAGCGCCGCGGCCCCGCGCTACACTTACGCCGGCATCGCAGTGGTAGCGCCGGCGCTAGTCGCCGGCGTGCGGCCGGGGGACAAAGCGCCGCTCGCGCCGTACCTGCGCGCCGCGGCGGCGCAGGGCCGCCTGACCGGCGAGCTCTACGAGGGCCTGTGGCAGGACGTCGGCACGACCGAACGGCTGGCGGAGCTCGAAACGCGTCTGGCATCGCGACATGAAACCGACTGATCACATCTCGACCTACGCCACCCGCCGCCGGCGGCTCGCCGAGGCGATGGGCGCCGGCGTGGCCGTGATTCCGACTGCGCCCGAGCGCATTCGCAACCGCGACAGTCATTATCCGTACCGCTTCGACAGCTATTTCTATTACCTCACCGGATTCGACGAGCCCGAGGCGGCGCTGGTCATCGTGGCCGGGGAGTCGCCGAAGTCGATGCTCTTCTGCCGCAGCCGCAACGAGGAGCGTGAGATCTGGGAGGGCTTGCGCCACGGCCCGGAAGCGGCGCGCGAGCGCTTCGGCTTCGACGAGGCGCAGGCGGTCGACGCGCTCGACGAAGCGCTGCCCCGAGTGCTCGAGAACCAGCCGGCGCTCTACTATCCGGTCGGCGCCGATCCCGAGTGGGACGCGCGCGCGATGAAATGGCTCAACGCGCTGCGTGCGCGCTCGCGCGCCGGTGTCGCGGCCCCCGACCGCGTGCAGGACGTGCGCGCTCTGGTCGACGAGCTGCGCCTGGTGAAGGACGCGCAAGAGCTGGCGCTCATGCGGCGCGCGGCGCGCATCGCGGCGGCGGCGCACCGGCGCGCCATGCAGGCCGCCCGCCCCGGCTGCAACGAGTACGAGATCGAAGCCGAGCTGCTCTATGAATTCCGGCGCAGCGGCGCGCAGTTCCCCGCGTACTCGCCGATCGTCGCCGGCGGCGCCAACGCCTGCGTCCTGCACTACGTGTTCAATAATGCGCCGCTGCGCGACGGCGATCTGTTGCTGATCGACGCGGGCTGCGAGCTCGACGGCTACGCCTCCGACGTGACGCGCACCTTCCCGGTCAACGGCAGATTCAGCGGCGCGCAGCGCGAGGTCTACGACATCGTGCTCGCGGCGCAGCGTGCGGCGCTCGACAAGGTGCGCCCGGGCAATGCGTGGAACGAGCCGCACGACGCGGCCGTGCGCGTCCTTGCGCAGGGCATGCTGGACCTGAAGCTCGTCGGCGGCACGCTCGACGAAGCGCTCGAGAAGGAGAGCTACCGGCGCTTCTACATGCACCGCACCGGGCACTGGCTCGGCCTGGACGTCCACGACGCCGGCGACTACAAGCGCTCCGGCAAGTGGCGCGCGCTTGCCCCCGGCATGACGCTGACGGTGGAGCCCGGCCTGTACATCCGGGCGGCGGACGACGTGCCGGAGCCGTTGCGCAACATCGGCGTGCGCATCGAGGACGACGTGCTGGTCGCGGCGAACGGCTGCGAGGTCCTGACTGCGGAGGCGCCGAAGGCCGCGCAGGACATCGAGGCCCTGATGCGCGATGCCCGCGGCCGACATTGATGTCCTGATTCGCGGCGCCGGCCCGGTGGGCTGCACGCTTGCGCTCGCCCTGCGCGGCTGCGGCCTCACAGTTGCAATCCTTGAAGGGGGTCAGAGCAATTTTCCGAACGAGAGGAAAATTGCTCTGACCCCATCGTTCCGGCCGATCGCGCTTTCGTATGCGAGCCGGCTGATCCTCGAGCGCGTCGGCGTCTGGAGCGCGCTGCAGCCCACGCCGATCGAGACCGTCGATGTGTCGCAGGCGGGCGGCTTCGGGCGCACCCGCCTCGGTGCCGCCGACGCCGGAGTGCCGGCGCTCGGCTATGTCACGGAATACTCGGTGCTTCTGCAGGCGCTGAAGGCGCCCCTGGCCGGGCTGCTGAGCGACGGTGAAGCTCCCTCGCGATGCGTAGTGCACGCCGAAGGCGCCGCTCCAGAGGCCAGCGAAAAGCGCTATGCGCAGGACGCGGTAGTAGCGCAGGTCGCTACCGATCCCGCGGCAGCCACGACCGCCTTCGAGCGCTTTACCGCCGCAGGGCCGCTCGCCCTGCTGCCTTTCGGCGGGCGCTACGCGCTCATCTGGAGCACGACGCCGCAGCGCGCGGCCGAGCTCGTGGCGGCGAGCGAAGACGAATTCCTGAGAGAGCTCGCGCTTGCGGCAGGAAGCCGGGCGGGCGTGCCGGTCAAGGTGGGCGTTCGCTCCGTGCAGCCGCTCACCCTGCGCGTGCGCGCCGCGAGGATCGCGCCACGGGCCGTCTATATCGGCAACGCGGCGCAAAGCCTGCATCCGGTCGCCGGCCAGGGCCTGAACCTCGGCTTGCGCGACGCCTGGGAGCTTGCGCACTGCCTGCGCGGTGCCGCCGACCCCGGCGATGCCGCGACGCTCGCGCGCTACGCGGCGCGCCGCCGGCTCGACGCGGGGGCGACGGTCCACGTGACGGACATGCTCGCGCGCGCGTTTGTAGGTTCGAGCAGGATCGCGCGCGCCTCGCGCGGGGTCGCACTCACGGCTCTCGACCTGCTGCCCGCGCCGCGCCGCTTTCTTGCGCGGCGCATGATCTTTGGCCCTTCCGCGCTCCCCTGAAAAACAAATTTGTAAAGGGTCGCGCCGCAGTGTGTGGCGAGCGCACCACGACGGATTCTTTTTCCGAACGAAACCGGATAAAATCCGCTTCCCCTCGAACGGCAACCATCGCAATGAGAATCGGCGCGCATCCTCTGCGCAACGGGTTGTTCGTCGCTCCGATGGCGGGAATCACCGACCGCCCCTTCCGGCGGCTCGCCCGGCGCTACGGCGCCGCGATCGCGATATCGGAGATGGTTTCCGCCCGGCCCGAGCTGCGCGAGTCGCGCAAGAGCCGGCTCAGGATGGACCACACGGGCGAGACGGGCCCGATCTCGGTTCAGATCGCCGGCGCCGACCCCGCGATGCTCGCCGACGCCGCGCGCTATAACGTCGATCGCGGCGCCGAGATCATCGACATCAACATGGGCTGCCCGGCGAAGAAGGTCTGCAACGCGGCGGCCGGATCGGCGCTGCTCGAGGACGAGCCCCGCGTCGGGCGCATCCTGGACGCGGTGGTGGGCGCAGTGCGCGTCCCGGTCACGCTCAAGATCCGCACCGGAGCGTCGCCCCAGCGCCGCAACGCCCTGCGCATCGCGCGCATCGCCGAATCGGCCGGAGTGCAGCTGCTCGCCATTCACGGCCGCACGCGCGCCTGCATGTTCGAAGGCCGCGCCGAATACGACAGCATCGCCGAGGTGAAAGCGCTCATCCGCATCCCGCTCATCGCCAACGGCGACATCCGCACGCCGCAGGACGCGAAGCGCGTGCTGCAGCTCACCGGCGCAGACGGCATCATGGTGGGCCGCGCGGCGCAGGGGCGCCCGTGGCTGTTCCGCGAGATCGCGCATTTTCTGGCAACCGGCGAGCACCTGGCGCCGCCGCCGGTGGCGGAGGTGGGCGCGGTGTTGATCGAGCAGCTCGAGGGCCTGTACTCGCTATACGGCTCCGAGCAGGGAGCCCGGGTGGCGCGCAAGCACATCGGCTGGACGGTGCGCGAGCTGCCCGGAGGGGAGGTGCTGCGCTGCGCGGTAAACAAGCTCGATGCCGCCGAGGCGCAGCGCGCAGCAGTGAACGACTATTTCGAGAGACTCGCCGCATGAGCCGCAGCAACGAGCTTGCAGAGTGCGTCAAGCGCTTGCTCGAGCGCTATTTCAAGGACATGGACGGGGAAAAGCCGACTTCGATCTACGACATGGTGCTGAAGAACATCGAGAAGCCCATGATCGAGACGGTGCTCGGCCGCGCCGCGGGCAACCAGTCCCTCGCCGCGCAAATGCTCGGCATCAACCGCGCGACGCTGCGCAAGAAGATGCAGCAGCTGCGGATCAAGGGAGTGTGACGCAGGTCCGCCGGGCGCTGGTCAGCGTCTCCGACAAGGCGGGCATCGTCGAGCTCGCTCGCGCGCTGTCCGCGCTGGGCGTGCAGATCCTGTCCACCGGCGGCACGGCGCAGCTGCTCGCCAAGGAAGGAGTCGCCGCGACCGAGGTTTCGGCCTATACCGGCTTCCCCGAAATGCTCGACGGGCGGGTAAAGACCCTGCACCCGAAAATCCACGCCGGCCTGCTGGCGCGGCGCGACGAGGCCTCGCATCTTGCCGCGTTGCGCGCCGCAGGCATCGAGCCCATCGACCTGGTGGTGGTCAATCTGTATCCGTTCCAGGCCACGGTCGCCGATCCCGACTGCCGCTTCGAGGACGCGGTGGAGAACATCGACATCGGCGGGCCGGCGCTGCTGCGCGCGGCGGCGAAGAACCATGCCGCGGTCGCGGCGGTGGTCGATCCGGCCGACTATGCAAGCGTGCTCGACGAGATTCGCGCCTCGGGCGGGGTGTCTGCGGCAACGCGCTTCGCCCTCGCGCAGAAGGTCTTCGCGCACACCGCGGCGTACGACGGCGCGGTGTCGAATTACCTCCACTCGGTCGGCGCCGGCGGGCGGCGCGGCGAATATCCGCAGGCGCTCAGCCTGCAGTACCGCAAGCTGCAGGATCTGCGCTATGGCGAGAACCCGCATCAGACAGCGGCCTTCTATCGCGACGAGCGCCCGGTGGCCGGCAGCCTCGCCGCGTTGCGCCAGGTGCAGGGCAAAGACCTGTCCTACAACAACATCGCCGACGCGGACGCGGCCTGGGAATGCGTGAAGAGCTTCTCCGAGCCCGCCTGCGTCATCGTGAAGCATGCCAACCCCTGCGGCGCCGCCATCGGCGAAAGCCTGCTCGTCGCCTACGGGAAGGCATTCAAGACCGATCCGGTGTCTGCCTTCGGCGGCATTCTCGCCTTCAACCGTCCGCTCGATGCGGCGACGGCAGCGGCGATCGGCAAGCAGTTTGCCGAGCTGGTCATCGCGCCGCGCGTGCATCCCGAGGCTTTGGGCGAACTTTCCAAAAAGACGAACCTGCGGGTGCTGGAAGTGCCACTGTCGCACGACAGCCAGGCGTACGACTTCAAGCGCGTGGGCGGGGGCCTGCTGGTACAGAGCTCCGATGCGAAAGTCACTGCACGCAACGCGATGAAAGTCGTGACGAGAAAGGCACCGACTGAAGCGCAATGGTCCGACCTGCTGTTCGCCTGGCGCGTAGCGAAGTTCGTCAAGTCCAACGCCATCGTCTTCTGCCGCGACGGCATGACGCTCGGCGTCGGCGCGGGACAGATGAGCCGCGTCGACAGCGCGCGCATCGCGAGCCTGAAGGCCGCAAGCGCCGGGCTCGCGCTCGCGGGATCGGTGGCGGCCTCGGACGCGTTCTTCCCCTTTCGCGACGGCGTCGAGTTGCTCGCCGACGCGGGCGCCGCGGCGCTGATCCAGCCCGGTGGCAGCGTGCGCGACGACGAGGTGATCGGCGCCGCCGACGAGCGCGGCGTGGCGATGGTATTCACCGGTGTGCGCCATTTCAGGCACTGAATGAAGCTACTCGTCATCGGCTCGGGCGGCCGCGAGCATGCGCTCGCGTGGAAGCTCGCGCAGAGCCCGCGCGTGCAGATGGTTTACGTCGCCCCGGGCAATGCCGGCACGGCGCTCGAGCCCAATCTGGAGAACGCGCCGATCTCGGCGATCCAGGATCTCGTGTCCTTTGCAAGAAAGGAATCGATCCATCTGACGGTAGTGGGACCGGAGGCGCCGCTTTCCGCGGGCATCGTCGATGCGTTCCGCGACGCCGGCCTGAGGATCTTCGGCCCGACGCGCGCCGCAGCGCAGCTCGAAGCCTCGAAGGACTACGCCAAGTCCTTCATGCTGCGCCATGGCATTCCAACCGCGCGGCACGCCACCTTCGAGGCGGCGGACGCGGCCAAGGCCTATGTCGATCGCGAGGGCGCGCCGATCGTCATCAAGGCCGATGGTCTTGCCGCCGGAAAGGGCGTGGTGGTCGCCGCGACCCGCGAGGAGGCGCACGCGGCGATCGACTTCATGCTCGCCCAGGGCGGGCTCGGAGCGTCCGGCGCCCGCGTCGTCATCGAAGAATGCCTGCAGGGCGAGGAGGCGAGCTTCATCGTCATCTCGGACGGCACGCACACGCTGGCACTCGCCACCAGCCAGGACCACAAGCGGCTGCGCGACGGCGACCATGGACCCAACACCGGCGGTATGGGCGCCTACTCGCCCGCGCCGGTGGTGACGCCGCAGGTGCACGCGCGCGTGATGCGCGAGATCATCCAGCCGGCCATCGCGGGCATGGCGCAGGAGGGCGTGCCCTACACCGGTTTCCTCTACGCCGGGCTGATGATCGACAAGACGGGCAATCCCAGGGCGCTCGAGTTCAACTGCCGGATGGGCGATCCGGAGACGCAACCGATCATCCTGCGCCTCAAATCGGACCTGCTCGATCTGCTCGAGCACGCGCTGGAGGGCACGCTCGACCAGGCGGAAGCCGAATGGGACCGGCGTTGCGCGCTCGGCGTG
>DASQGB010000146.1:0-6012 GCA_035632815.1 Burkholderiales bacterium
TTTCTTACGGATTGCCCTAAGTACTTGATTTCTGGTGGGTGCTACAGGGATCGAACCTGTGGCCCCTTCCGTGTGAAGGAAGTGCTCTACCGCTGAGCTAAGCACCCGGTCCTGCGGAGGGCCAGATTCTAGCAAACAGCCCTCCGGCGATCATCGCCGCGACGAACACTGCGACCTCCGCGGTAAGGTTCGACAGCGCCGCCAGCGCCGGGCCCGGGCAGTAGCCTGCGATTCCCCAGCCGATGCCGAACAATGCCGCGCCGATGAGCAGGGGCTGATCGATTCCGCTTTTCAGATCCAAGGTCCAGCGTCTCAGCAGCGGTCGAAAAGCGATCGACGTCACCGCCACCGCGCCGCCCATCACGAGCAGCAGGCTTGGATCCCAGTTACCGGTGACGTCGAGGAAATCGAGCACCTTGCGCGGGTTCGCCATGCCCGAGAGCCACAGGCCGATGCCGAAAAGCAGCCCGGCGCCGAAGGCGTGCATCACGACTGAATCCCGATCCAATGCCTGAGAATGAAAACCGAAATCATGCCGGTGGCCATGAACACCGCGACCGCGACGAGCGAGCGCATCGACCGGCGCCCGAGGCCGCAGACGCCGTGGCCGCTGGTGCAGCCGCCGCCGAGGCGCGTGCCGAAGCCCACGAGCAGCCCGCCGAGTGCCGCCCAGCCCAGCCCGAAACCCGTGCGCGGCAGGGCAGGCTCGACGAGCGCGTGCCAGGCGAAGCCGGCGACGATCAGGCCGGCGATGAAGGCAGCGCGCCAGGCCCGGTCGCCGGGCGGCGAGGCGTTCATCGGACCTACCAGGCCATGCAAGATGCCGCTCACTCCGGCGATGCGGCCGTGGGCGGCGAGCAGCCACACGCTCGCCAGGCCGATCAGCACGCCGCCGGCGAGCGCCGGCAGGGGTGTAAAGTTATCCATCGTGCCTTTGAGTCTGCCGTTGTGATTTTCCGACAATTATTCGACCCGCAGTCGTCAACATACACGTACCTTCTCGCCGACGCGGCCTCGCGCGAGGCGGTACTGATCGACCCGGTGTTCGAGCAGGCGCGGCGCGACATCGCGCTGGTGAAGGAGCTCGGCCTCGCGCTGCGCTGGACGCTGGACACGCACCTGCATGCCGACCATGTGACCGGCGCCTGGCTGCTCAAGGAAAAGCTCGGCAGCCGGATCGCCGTCTCGCGCGCGAGCGGCGCAAAAGGGGCTGATCTTTTCCTTGAGAATTTACAGGTTGTGAAGTTCGGGCGTCGCCAACTGGAAGTAAGGGCGACCCCGGGACACACCAACGGCTGCGTGACGTACGTGCTCGACGACCGCTCGATGGCGTTCACCGGCGACGCGCTGCTGATCCGCGGCTGCGGGCGCACCGACTTCCAGGATGGCGATGCGCGCACGCTGTACCGCTCGGTGCGCGAGCAGCTGTTCTCGCTGCCCGAGGGCTGCCTGGTCTACCCGGGGCACGACTACCGCGGCCTCACGGTGACCAGCGTCGGCGAGGAGAAGCTCTACAACCCGCGCCTGGCCGAAAGCATCGGCGAGGGGGATTTCGCCGGCTACATGGGGAACCTCGGCCTGCCGCATCCGAAGCAGATGGAGGTGGCGCTGCCGGCGAATATGCAGTGCGGAAAACCGAGCAAAGCCGCCACCTCCGACCCCGACTGGGCGCCCCTGATCTACACCTTCGCGGGCATCTGGGAGGTGCAGCCGCACTGGCTCGAGGAGCACCTGCGCGACGTGCAGGTCGTCGACGTGCGCGAGCCCGACGAATTCAACGGCCCGCTGGGGCGGGTGCCGGGGTCCAAGCTGATTCCTCTCGCCACGCTCGCGCAGCGCAGCGAGGCGCTCTCCCGGCAAAAACCCATCGTCACCGTCTGCCGCTCGGGCGCGCGCTCGGCGCAGGCCACGGTGCTCCTTGGCAAAGCCGGCTTCGAGAAAGTCGCCAACCTCTCCGGCGGCATGCTGCGCTGGCGCGCCCAGCGCTTCGCCGTCGAGGGCGGCACCGATTAAATAGGGTCAGACCCTATTTTTCTCACCCCGATGAAAGTCAGGACCCGCTTTGCCCCCAGCCCGACCGGCTTCCTGCACATCGGCGGCGCGCGCACGGCGCTTTTCTCCTGGGCCTATGCACGCCGCCACGGCGGCCAGTTCATCCTGCGCATCGAGGACACCGACCTCGAGCGCTCGAGCGTGGAGTCGGTGAACGCGATCATCGAGGGTATGAAATGGCTCGGGATGGACTGGGACGAGGGCCCGTTCTTCCAGATGAAGCGCCTCGCTCGCTACAGGGAAGTCGCGGAGCAGCTCATCGCCGCCGGCCATGCCTATTACGACTACATGTCGCGCGAGGAGCTCGAAGCGCTGCGGAAGGAACAGCTGGCAAGAGGAGAGAAACCGCGGTACGACGGCCGCTGGCGCCCCGAACGAGCAAAAGGCACGACCCCGCCCAAGGACCGGCCGCCGGTGGTGCGCTTTCGCACGCCCGAAGAAGGCGAGGTGAGCTGGAACGACCTCGTCAAAGGGCCGATCTCGTTTCCCAACGCCGAGCTCGACGACCTGGTGCTGCTGCGCGCCGACGGCGTGCCGACCTACAACTTCGGCGTGGTGGTCGACGACCTCGACATGGACATCACGCACGTGATCCGCGGCGACGATCACGTCAACAATACGCCCCGGCAAATACATATTTTTCGCGCGTTGCAGCGTGAGCTGCCGAGCTTCGCCCACGTACCCATGATCCTCGGCGCCGACGGCGAGCGACTGTCCAAGCGCCACGGAGCGGTCAGCGTCCTGCAATACCGGGACGATGGCTATCTGCCCGAGGCGCTGGTGAATTACCTCGCGCGGCTGGGCTGGTCGCATGGAGACGAGGAGATTTTCTCCATGGATGCCTTCGTCCGCTGGTTCGACCTCGAGCACGTCTCGCGCTCGCCCGCGCAGTTCAACCCCGAGAAGCTCGCCTGGCTGAACCAGCAGCACATCAAGGCGGCGCCCGATGCCCGGCTCGCGGCGCTGGTCGAGGCCGAGCTGCGCAAGCGCGGGGTCTTCAAGGCCGAGCCTTCCCTGGAGCGCGTGGTGGCCCTGGTGAAAGACCGCGCGCAGACGCTGGCGCAGCTCGCCGACGAGGCGATGCTGTTCTACGTTTACGAAGCAAAACCCCTCGTACCGGAAGGCGGCGAGGAAGGCCTCAAGGCGCTGCGGATGCTCAAGGCGAGACTCGCCGGCGTGTCCTGGGAGCGCAGCGCGATCAACGGCGCGATCAAGGAGGTGGTCAAGTCGAGCGGGCTGAAGATGCCGCAAGTGGCGATGCCGCTGCGCCACATGGTTACCGGGCGCACGCAGACGCCCTCGATCGACGCGGTGCTCGAGCTGCTCGGGCGGGAGACCGTGCTCGCGCGCCTTGCCCATCATCTCGAAACCGACTGAACGGGCGATTCGGCTTTGCTATAATTTCGCCCCTCGGTTGGGGGTATAGCTCAGCTGGGAGAGCGCTTGCATGGCATGCAAGAGGTCACCGGTTCGATCCCGGTTACCTCCACCAGACCGAACCGCAGCGACCGGGTAGTCCCCATCGTCTAGAGGCCTAGGACATCGCCCTTTCACGGCGGTAACCGGGGTTCGAATCCCCGTGGGGACGCCATTTAAACCCCGGTTTCAGCCCAAGCTCTCCTGTGGCTGTACCGAGGTCAAACCTCCTTGAAGGTCAAAAAGCCCGCTGATGCCGTAGCGCGGGTTTGTTACCTACAGCACAAACCGTACGCCGCCTGGGTTACCCTAGACGGAGTGGCAAAGCCTCTCCCTCCGACGGCGAGCAAAGACCCCTGCATACCTTGCATGGGGCTCGTGGGTGCTGACGCGTCCCGGAAGCCACACAGCAAACTTCGCTTGGTGGATGATCGTGACGGAGAGGACGTTGTTCGGTGCGCGACCTGCGAGTGCTACTGGATGCTCCTAGGCCACGGTTGGATTCGCGTCCTGGACTAGGCAACAAAAAGCCCCGCCGAAGCGGGGCTGGATTTGAGCAGCTACGCTTAGGCCGCCAGCCGTTCGCCCTCCGGGCGCCTGACGCCACCCCGCAGCGGCACCTTGAACGGGCGCCCCGTCAGGCGTAGAACAAGACCCTTTGCGTGCCTCGGGGTTTGCGTGCCCGGCGTAACACTGCTCGCCCGGGTAGGTGTGCGGTTCCGAACATCGATTGCAGTGGACTGCCTTGTGGCGTACACCGGGAGCATGGGGAAACGCTGTCCATATTTCTTTAACCATACCAAGCAGATTCGAAGCTGCGCGACTGAATCCGGCGGTCAAGCGGTCTCCTGGGAATGGGCGTCTATACCGTATTGCGAGCACAAGCATTCGCCCGTTCCCCGTGGGGATATCGGCGGAGCCAATGTTCTGAAGTGCGGAGGAGACTTGGCGAAGTGCCAAGTGCCCGTTGCAAAGCGGCTAGACGTTTCCTGAACGCTTATAGGCGGCGAGCAGAGGCCATGCTCATAAGCCGTGCCTCGAATGTCCCGAGGCATTTGCCGATCTTATGTTTCAGCATGTCCACAGCGGACACCGATCCTCTGCGCCGCCGCTGATGCGCCGCTGCGGAGAAGAGGTCCGCCATGTATAGCTCGATAAGCTCGATCTGGTCTCGGCAGTAGTCGTCCTCGACGGCGACAAACGCATTCACGCAAAGATGCCTCACCTTGCGCACGATGCCGGGTGCGTCGGGACCGCCGGCAGCCAATCTCGAAAGCATTTGTGCGAGAGCATCGTGGTATCGCCGCCCGGTGGCGATGGCTGCGTCGTTCATGCGCCGCAGTCTGCCGGGGTGAGAATGCTGCTTGAAGGCGGTTTGGCCTTAGCGGCTTTTCTTCCGTCCAGGCGCAATGAGCTTGAGGGTGGCCATATAGACCTCGACCGAAGGCGCCTCGCGCCCGGTGAGCCAGGGGGACAGGCTTTCGACCGACACGTCGAGCGCCTTGGCCAATTCGGCCGCGCCGCCGCAATTCTTGAGGGCGTGGTGGAGCGTGCGAGTTTGGGACGTTTCTCTGGACATGGCGCCACTCTTACAGGCGCTCCGTGGCTTGTCTGTGCGCCAGCCCACCCGTGGGGGAGGCCCGAGGGCGGTGGAGGGCGCCGTGTACTGAGGGGGTTGCGGCTCCCTCCCCGCCATGGGCTATTGGATCAGAAGCAAGCGGGATGCCGGCGACGCTTAAATGTGCGCTACCGGACATACCGAGGCGGCGCGGCGGACCCGGTTGCAGTAAAGGAGGAGGAGGAACCACCCCCGGAGCCCGCCGCGCGCGCTTTCGTGAGTTCTTTCCAAGCTCGTTGGCCCCGCATCCGCCTCGGCGTTCGCAGCAACACCACAGTGTGCGAGGCGCTGAGCCGAGGCTGCGTCGGGGCTGGCTTGATGTAGGCATTTTCGCGAGCATGCATGGGCCGAGGCATCTCGACTGTGCGCTTTCGAACGTAGGGTTTATACGACGTCTACATAGGAGAAATACGATAATCCCGCCCAAACTGAGCTTCAAGGCGGTAAGCCAAGCTGGTGGTGTTATGCGATCGGGTTGCGGTCTACGTGCGGGCGGTTGAGTTCCGCGCACTCGGAGCACAGCAGTCTTCCTCCGGTGCCTGGCCGCAGGTTCTCGATCTCGATGTTGTTTGCCGCCTTGCAGTCGGTATTGTTGTGGTGAACCCGCTCCTTGATGGAATGCCAGGGTGATTCTTGAGGCATGAACTTCCCGAGGTCTGCGGCGAAGCGGCCGCAATCGAATCACCCTACCCCTTGCCTTGACGGGCGCCTCCATGGCGCGCCGAAAGCTGACTATTGTTGTGAGGCAACGCACACAAATAGATGGAAACCCTTGGAGTCGGGCCGCTTCGCGTGCTGATCGCGGACGACGATCACGATGCCGTCCTCACGCTCATGACCATATTGCGGCATGAGGGATACGAGGTTCGCGGCGTCTACAGGGGCAGCGACGTGCTGCAAACCGCGAGAGACTTCACTCCCGATGC
>DASQGB010000147.1:0-3885 GCA_035632815.1 Burkholderiales bacterium
TTCTCACCCTGCGCGCGCGCAGCGACGCGCTGTAGCCTCAGGCGGCCAGCGCCGCGCTCTCGTTCGCGAGGTAGTCCTCGTAGCTGCCGCGGTAATCGATGACCGTGGCAGGACTGCCGTTCGCGCCCGGCTTGAGCTCGAGGATGCGCGTGGCGAGCGAGGACACGAACTCGCGGTCGTGCGAGACGAAGACCAGCGTCCCGCTGTACTTGTCGAGGGCGGTGTTCAGCGACTCGATCGATTCCATGTCGAGGTGGTTGGTCGGCTCGTCGAGCAGCATCACGTTCGGCATTTCGAGCGCGAGCCTGCCGATGATCATGCGCTGCTGCTCGCCGCCGGAGATCACCTTGAGCGATTTCTTCTGGTCGTCGCCCGAGAACAGAAGCTGCCCGAGGGTCGCGCGCACGAGCTGGTCGTCGTCCTCGCGCCGCCAGCGGCCCAGCCAGTCCGCGAGCGTTTCATCGCCCCTGAATTCATCCGCCGGATCCTGCGGCCAGTAGCCAGGGCGTGCCTTCTCCGCCCACTTGGCCGTCCCGGTCTCTGTTTTCAATTTCCCCTGAAAATCTTCAGGGAGCAGCAAGCGTAGTAGCGTGCTCTTGCCCACGCCGTTGGGGCCGATGATCGCCACCTTCTCGCCCGCCTCGATGGAGAGGTTCAGGTTCTTGAACAGCTTCTTTTCTCCCCACGACTTCGAAAGATGCTTCGCCTCGACGGCCAGGCGGTGCAGCTTCTCCTTCGGGTCGACGAGGAAGCGGATGAACGGGTACTGCCGGCTGGAGGGTTTCACGTCCTCCACCTTGAGCTTCTCGATCTGCTTCATGCGCGAGGTCGCCTGGCGCGCCTTGGCCTTGTGCGCGCGGAAGCGCCGCACGAAGTCCTCCAGGTCGGCGATGCGGTCCTTGGCGCGCGCGTTGGCGTTCAGCTGCTGCTGCTTCGCCAGCGTGGACGCTTCCATGTAGTCGTCGTAGTTGCCCGGATAGACGCGGATCGCGCCGTAGTCGACGTCCGCCATGTGCGTGCACACGCTGGAGAGGAAGTGCCGGTCGTGGGAGATGATGACCATGGTGCTCGTGCGCCGGTTGAGCACGTCCTCGAGCCAACGGATGCTGTTGATGTCCAGGTTGTTGGTCGGCTCATCGAGCAGCAGGATGTCCGGATCGCCGAAGAGGGCCTGCGCCAGCAGCACCCTCAGCTTCCATCCCGGCGCCACCGCGCTCATCGGCCCGCCGTGCTGCGCCGTCGGCACGCCCAGGCCGAGGAGCAGCTCGCCCGCCCGCGCCTCCGCGGTATAGCCGCCATGCTCCGCATACTTCGCTTCCAGCTCCGCCGCGCGGAGGAAGTCCTCTTCCCCCGAATCGGGATCGGCGTAGATCGCGTCGCGCCCGCGCATCGCGCTCCACATCTCGGCGTGGCCCATCAGCACCACGTCGAGCACGCGCTCGCTCTCGTAGGCGAACTGGTCCTGGCGCAGCTTTCCCAGGCGCTCGCTCGCGTCGATCGCCACCGTCCCCGCGCTCGGCTCGAGGTCGCCCCCCAGGATCTGCATGAAGGTCGACTTGCCGCAGCCGTTGGCGCCGATCAGGCCGTAGCGGTTGCCGCCGCCGAACTTGACCGAGACGTTCTCGAACAGGGGCTTGGCCCCGAACTGCATGGCAATGCCGGAGACGACGATCACTTGGAATGGGCTCTCGGAAACAAAAAAGCCGGCCGTGGCCAGCTTCGAGTAGCTGATCAGATCAGCTGATCAAATCAGCGGGATCGTATTGTAGCAGCCCCTGCCTGCATCAATGCAGCGTCCGCGCAAACGTCCGGCCGGGCAGCAGCTCGGCTGCATCCGGGTGCTCGTCCAGCAGATCGACGAGCGCGGCGGAGATCTCGTTGAATAGCTGTTCCGGCTGGCCGCTGCCGAGCGCGGGGTAGGCGTCGATGGCGGAGATGAACAGTTCCAATTCCGGCACGCCCGCTTCCTCGATCGAGCGCT
This sequence comes from Burkholderiales bacterium, assembly GCA_035632815.1. Taxonomy (GTDB): domain Bacteria; phylum Pseudomonadota; class Gammaproteobacteria; order Burkholderiales; family SG8-39; genus SCGC-AG-212-J23. Next base: position 1,982 of record DASQGB010000147.1, read on the forward strand.
GCCCCACCGAGAAGCCGCAGAGCGTCGGGCAGAGGTCGAACAGCATCTCGATCCGCGCGCCCAGATCCGCCTCCAGATCGTGAGGCTTCGCATCCCTCGCCTGTTGCTGAAGCGCTTTCATGGCTCGCTCCTGGATCTGTCCCTGATGCCTGACAGTATCGGCGCGGGGCGCGCGTGCCTATCGCGGAATTCCTTCAAGCGGCCAAAGAACCTTCCCAGCGTGCAAAACTTCGTAAGCCTGGGTGAGAAATTGCCGGATTAGAATCTCCTCCCAGGAGGAAGGACTATGAAGCTCGGTCGACTGCTGCTCGCCTGCATGCTCGGCGCCGTCCCGCTCGCCGCCTCCGGGCAGTCCTGGCCCACCCAGCCGGTGCGCGTGATGGTCGGCTTCCCGCCCGGCGGCACCACCGACGTCATCGGGCGCCTGGTCGCGCACGAGCTCTCCGAGCAGCTCGGCAGGCCTTTCGTGGTCGAGAACCGCGGCGGCGCAAGCGGCACCATCGGTGCCGGGGTCGTAGCCAAGAGCGCGCCCGACGGCCACAACCTCCTGCTCGTTCCCAGCACGCACGGCACGGCGCGCGCGCTCTACGCTTCCCTCCCCTATGAGGAAGCCGACCTCGTTCCCGCCGGCCTGGTGGCGAGCACGCCCTACGTCTTCGTCATCCACCCCGACATGCTGGTAAAGAGCTTCGGCGAGCTGATCTTGCTGCTGAAGAGGCATCCGGGCACCTACAACTACGCCTCGACCAGCCCGGGCACCGCCCAGCACCTCGGCGGCGAGCTGGTGAAGAGGATGGCCGGCGTCGACATGGTGCACATCGCCTACAAGGGTACCGGCGCCGTGATGCCCGACCTTCTCAGCGGCCGCGTGCCGATGATGTTCGAAAACCTTGCCGTCATGACCCCGCACATCCGTAAAGGGTCGCTGCGCCCGCTGGCGGTTTCTTCATCCAAGCGCACGCCCTTGATGCCCGAAGTGCCGACGGTGGCGGAAACCGGCATGGGCCTCGAGGGTTTCGAAGTCCTCGGCTGGTTCGCCCTCCTCGCGCCGGCCAAGACGCCTGCGAACGTGGTTCAGCGGCTAAACGCCGAGCTGAACAAGATGGTCGCGAAGCCGCAGGTCGTCGCCAAGTTCGCCGAGCTGGGGGCGGAGCCTCTAAGCGGGACGCCGGAGCGCGCCGCGGCGTTCATCCGCGACGAGCAGTCGAAATGGCGACAGGTGATTCAGGAAGTCGGCATCAAGCTCAACTGAGCCGGTGTCAGCCCGCGGCGCTGCTGCGGAGGATGACCGTTGCCCAGGCGCTCGACCAGCTCTTCCCACAACCCGCCCGTATCGCTGCGAAAGAAGAGGCTCGGGTCCGGGTCGGTGACGTACCAGTAGCCTTTGTTGATCTCCTGCTCGAGCTCGCCCGGCTTCCAGCCGACGAAGCCCGCGAAGTAGCGCGCGTCGTTCGGCGTCTGCTCGATGATGCGGTCGATGCTCTCGGCGCTCGCGGTAACGAACAGCTCGCCGAACAGCTCCAGCGATTGGCCGCCGGGATCGCGCCGCGCCACGGCGAAGAGAGAGTCGGACATCTCCGGCCCGCCGAAGTAGATGGGATCGACGACCTTCGCCGACGGCGCGTGGTCGGGATAGAGCGCCGCGAGCTTGACCTCGGTGGCGCGGTTGAGGATGAAGCCGACATGCGTGGCGCCGACCGGCACCGCCACCAGCAGGGTCTGGCTGTAGGCACCCTGCAGCGAGGGCGAAGCCACCAGCAGCACGCCCTTGCCGAGGTCCTGCCCGCGCGCCGCGCCGAGCGCGAGGCACAGGCAGAGCGGCGCGAGGGCGCGCCAGCTCAATGCAGGCTCCGCGCGAACGTGCGATCGCACAGGAGCTCAGACGCATCCGGGTGCTCGTTCAG
>DASQGB010000148.1:0-2014 GCA_035632815.1 Burkholderiales bacterium
ACAACCCCCAGGGGCCCTCGCTGCCGCCTCCCCAGGAGAAGCTCGAAGCCGACTACAAGCGGGTTCTTGGCGAGAGCTTCGGCATCGCGTTCAACGGCCTGTACACCCTCGCCAACATGCCGATCCAGCGTTTCGGCTCGACACTCGTCTCCAGGGGCCAGTTCAACGAGTACATGGAGCTGCTGCACCGCTCTCACCGCCCCGAGAACCTCGACTCGGTGATGTGCCGCACGCTGCTCTCGGTCGACTGGCAGGGCCTGGTCTACGACTGCGACTTCAACCAGATGCTCGGGCTGCCGCTGCGCGTCGAAGGCGCCAAGCGCACGCATCTGGCCGAGCTGATCGGGCGCGACATTTCCGGAAACCCGATCGCAGTGCGCGACCACTGCTACGGCTGCACCGCCGGGCAGGGATCCTCCTGTGGCGGAGCTCTGACCTGAGCCGCGCGCGGCTCGTCGTCGCCGCCCTCGTCGCGGTCGCAGTCGTCGCCTTCTTCGCCGCCGGCGGGCAGCGCTACTTCAGCTTCGAGTATCTCAAGGCGCAGCAGGCGGCGATCCAGTCGTTGTACGGTGCGCATCCCGGGCTCACGGCGTTCGGCTTTTTCGTCCTGTACGTGGCGGTCACCGGCCTGTCCCTGCCGGGCGCGACGCTGATGACGCTTGTCGCGGGAGCGGTGTTCGGCCTGCTGCTGGGTACGCTCATCGTGTCCTTCGCTTCCTCCATCGGCGCAACGATAGCCTTTCTCGCCTCTCGCTTCCTGCTGCGCGACTGGGTGCAGCGCCGCTTCGGCGCGCAGCTCAAGCCCATCAACGACGGCGTTGCAAGGGAAGGCGGGTTCTACCTGTTCACGCTGCGCCTGATCCCGGTCGTGCCGTTCTTCGTCATCAACCTGCTGATGGGCCTGACCCCGATCCGCGCCTGGACCTTCTACTGGACGAGCCAGCTCGGCATGCTCGCCGGCACCCTGGTCTATGTAAATGCCGGAACCCAGCTGGCAAAAATAGAATCGTTGCAGGGCATACTTTCCTGGCAGCTGATCGGCGCTTTCGTTCTGCTCGGCCTGTTCCCGTTGGTGGCGAAAAGGATCGTCGATGCCGCCAAGGCGCGGCGCGTCTATTCGCGCTGGAAGCGGCCGGCCAAATTCGACCGCAACCTGGTGGTGATCGGCGCGGGCTCGGCGGGGCTGGTGTCGGCTTACATCGCGGCCGCGGTACGCGCCAGGGTGACGCTGGTGGAGAAGCACCGCATGGGCGGCGACTGCCTCTATACCGGCTGCGTTCCGTCCAAGGCGTTGATCAAGTCGGCGAGGGTGCTCGCCACCATCCGGCGGGCGAAGGAGTACGGCCTGCGCACGGCCAGCGTGAGCTTCGATTTCGCCGAGGTGATGGAGCGCGTGCAGCGCGTGGTGCGCGCGATCGAACCGCACGATTCCGCCGAGCGCTACACCAAGCTCGGCGTCGAGTGCCTCCAGGGCGAGGCGAGGATCACGTCTCCGTGGACAGTGCAGATAAATGGCCTTTCAGCAACAAAGGAGCTGACGACCCGCGCCATCGTTATCGCCGCAGGCGCGCGGCCGTTCGTGCCGCCGATCCCCGGCATCGAGCGCATCGAGGTGCTGACCTCCGATACGGTATGGGAGCTGCGCACGCTGCCCCCGCGGCTCGCGGTGCTGGGCGGCGGTCCGATCGGCTCGGAGCTGGCGCAGGCCTTCGCGCGCCTGGGCTCGAAAGTCACGCAGGTCGAGATGCTGCCGCGCCTGCTGCCGCGCGAGGATCCCGAGGTCTCCGAGATGGTGGCGGCGCGCTTTCGCGAAGAAGGCATCGACGTGCGCACGGGTCATCGGGCAAAAAGATTCGAAGGCAACAACGTCCTCGTCTGTGAGCGGCACGACGGCGTGGAGAGCCGCGTAGAGTTCGACCGCCTGCTGTGCGCGGTCGGGCGCGTCGCGAACACCGCGGGCTACGGGCTGGAGGAGCTCGGCATCCCGGTCACGCGCGGCCGCACCGTCGAGGTC
>DASQGB010000149.1:0-21146 GCA_035632815.1 Burkholderiales bacterium
GAGCAGCTCCTCCAGGCTGTCGGCTGCGCGCTTCGTTTCGACCCGCGCGACCACGCCCTGATGGCGACCGCCGCCGTAGAAGCCGTCTAGGCGCTTGGTGGGAACGCGCATCAAGCGCACCCCCGCGCGCTCGGCGGCCGCGGCCAGGTCCTTTCCCCGCGCGTCGTGGCGCGCCTCGTCGAGGAAAATCTCGATCACCGAGGCTGGATCGGCGCGCAAGCTCGCGAGCACGGCGTGGAAGCCGAACACGATCCGGGGCTCCCGCTTGGCGTGCCTGCTCACTGCGTCAGACCGGCACCAGGTCCATCTTGCGCTGCTCGACGTCGACGCGCACCAGCTTCACCTCGATGCGGTCGGCGAGGCGAAAGCGCTTGCCGGTGCGCGTCCCCATCAGTGTGTGGCGCGTGGGCTCGTGCTCGAAGTAATCGCGGCCCAGCTCCGAGATGTGGACCAGGCCGTCGACGTAATAGTCGTCCAGCGTGACGAACAGGCCGAAAGGCGCGACGCCGGTGATCACGCCGGAGAACCTGCTGCCGACGTGGTCGCGCATGTAGAAGCACTTCAGCCAGTTCTCGACGTCGCGGCTCGCGTCGTCGGCGCGCCGCTCGGTCTCCGAGCAATGCGTGCCGAGCGCTTCCCAGTCGAACTCGGCGCCGTAGCGCTTGCGCGCGAGCAGCGCCTTGATGCCCCGGTGCACCAGGAGGTCGGGGTAGCGCCGGATCGGCGAGGTGAAGTGCACGTAGGCCTCGAAGGCGAGGCCGAAGTGCCCGGCGTTGTTCGGGCTGTAGAGCGCCTGCTTGAGCGAGCGCAGCAGGATGGTCTGCAGGAGGGGGAAATCGGGACGCTTCTTGATGCGCTCGAGGAGCTTCGCGTAGTCGCCCGGGCGCGGGATCTCGCCGCCCGGAAGCTGCAGCCCGAGCTCGGCGAGAAAATCGCGCAGCGCAGCCACCTTGTCCGCCGCCGGCACGTCGTGCACCCGGTACAGCGCCGGCTGGCCGCCCTCGATGAGCAGGTTGCCGGCGCAGACGTTCGCCGCCAGCATGCATTCCTCGATGACGCGGTGCGCGTCGTTGCGCGCCTCGGGCACGATCTTCTCGATCTTGCCGCGCGCATCGAACACCATGCGCGTCTCGACCGTCTCGAAATCGATCGCCCCGCGCAGCTCGCGCTCCTTGTGCAGCACCTTGAACAGCTCGTAGAGCAGGGCGAGATGCTCGGCAGCCTTGTTGCCGGAAAGGCGCGACCAGACCTCGGTATAGGTGAGCCTCGCCCGCGAGCGGATGACGGCGGGGTAGAACTCGTAGCTGTCGATCGAGCCCTGCGCGGCTATCAGCATCTCGCAGACCATGGCGAGGCGCTCGACCTCCGGGTTGAGCGAGCACAGCCCGTTGGAGAGCTTCTCGGGGAGCATCGGAATCACGCGCCTCGGGAAGTACACCGAGGTGCCCCGCTCGCGCGCGTCGAGGTCGAGGGCGTCGCCGTCACGCACGTAATGGCTGACGTCGGCGATCGCCACCCACAGGCGAAAGGCCCTGCCCTCGCGCCGGCAGAACACCGCGTCGTCGAAGTCCTTCGCGGTCTCGCCGTCGATGGTGACGAACTGCAGATCGCGCAGGTCCCGCCGCTCCCCCAGATTCTCCCTTTCGATGGAATCCGGCAGGGCACGCGCGGCCGCCAGCGCCCGCTTCGAGAATTCGTGCGGCAGGTCGAACTTGCGCAGCGCGATCTCGATCTCCATGCCCGGGTCGGCGTGAAGGCCCAACACCTCGGCGACGCGGCCGATGGGCTGCGCATGCGCGCTGGGCTGCGCGATGAGCTCGACCGTGACGACCTGGCCCGCCTTGGCCTTGCCGGCTTCGGCGGGAGGCACCAGCACGTCGTGCGTGATGCGCCGGTCCTCGGGAACCAGGAACAGCACGCCGTGCTCGGCATGCAGCGTGCCGACGATGCGCCGGTTGCGCCGCTCGAGCACCTCGACCACCGCGCCCACCGGGCGGCCGCGCTGGTCGCGGCTGCCGACGCGCACCGCGGCGCGGTCGCCGTGGATCAGCTGGCGCATTTCGCTCGCCGGCAGGAACACCGAAGGCGCGCGCTCGTCGGGCACGAGGAAACCGTGACCGTCGGGATGGCCTTCAACGCGCCCGGCGACCAAGGCGATGCGCTTCGCCACCAGCAGCGCGCCGGCGCGGTTCTGCACGAGCTCGCCGGCGCGCTCGAGCTCGGCGAGGCCGGCGTTGAACGCGCGCCGCTCGCGCGGCTTGACCGCGAGCCGCTGCGCAAGCTCCTGCGCGCTCATCGGTGCGCCGGCGCGCTCGAGCTCGCGCAAGATTTCGCTGCGGTAATCGCCCGGCGCCGCGTCGCGCCGCTCGGGGCGTGACCTGCGGCGCAGCGCGGTTTTAGACGGTCTTCTTTTTGACACCTAGGGGTCCTGACTCTAAAATTCGCCTCCGCGCCGAGGTGGCGGAATTGGTAGACGCACTAGCTTCAGGTGCTAGCGATCGCAAGATTGTGGGGGTTCGAGTCCCTTCCTCGGCACCAGACGACGAACTAGGACTGTAACCTAGTTCCCGGCAGCGAAAAAACAGGACCTGCTAACCGCGCGGCTGGAGCGCTTCCAGGCCGGAAGGCGTGCGTTGCGCGGCAGCGCGCCGCATCAGCTCCAGGCTGTACAGCCGGCTGTGCAGCAGCTCGAGCGCGTTCATGATCTGCTGCCTGAGGAAGTCCACGCCCGACACCGCATCGCGCGACCATTTGCGGTGATCGCCGTGCGCCAGCAGTTCGGCCGCGAATTCCATGACCACGCGCATTTTTTCCCGGCAATACTCGTCCTCGACGGCCTCCGACGCGCCGCGGCACAGTTCGATTACCCGCACGAGCGCGCGCAGGTCCGCCGCGTCGCCGCCGCAGCGGCCGAGGATCAGCTTGAGCGCCGCGTGGTGCTTGCGCGCTTCGTCAAGATCCGCATAAGCCATCACGCCGCAAACTACTCCCTTCGGCGCGAAATGGCTGTCGCGGCGCCCCGGCGCGGCGAGTGCGCGCTTCGCGACAGCAGGTCGACAAGTGACTACAGGCTCTCGCATAGGCCCGGACGGACTACGACCAGGGCGCGCGGCGGCGGCGCGGGTGACTCCTGGTTGGTCCATAGTTCGGGCATGAATTGGCGGGTGGCTGGCGTAATGCTCATCGGCTTGCTGTGCGGATGCACCGGCCTGCTGCCGCGCTCGAAGGAAGTCAGCGTGAGCCCCTGGCACACCTACCAGGAAGCGCAGCAGACCTTCGACATGATCCTCCCCGGCAAGACCACGGCATTCGAGCTGAAGCTTCTCAGCCTCGACCCCGACACCAACCCGAACATCGCGATCCTCAATTACTCCGACGTCCTGCGCCGCTTCCTGATGAACCAGTCGGTGTCGCTCGCCGACCTCGACGACGGCGTGCGCGAATGCGTCATGGCGAAGGCGGTGTGCATGGGCTACGAGATCAACCAGAAGCTGGTGAAGCGCCACCGCAACGGCAGCTTCTGGCTCGACTTCCTCGGCTTCAAGCGCGAGACGCACACCGCCGGCTGGCGCTTCAACGGGCTGATCCTGATGAAGGAAGGCGTGGTGGTCTACAAGCTCACCGGCGGCCAGCCCACGATCTACGAGACGGAAGAAAACAATACCCCGCTCGGCCCATTGCAGTCGGTGGGCGGCAAGTTCATGGGCGTCTTCGGCCTGTAGGCCGGGCCGCCGCCCCTACAAGGGGTCGCAGCCGCAGCGAGCGGGGGTTTAGCTCTAAAAAAAATCAGTCCTGCTTCCAGCCGCCTCCCAGCGCCTTCATCAGATCCACGCTGAACGCGAGCCTTGCCTAGGCCGAATCGTAGGGATGGCGCAAGACGATGGTCTCCTCGCGGTCGGGGCCGGTGGAGATCAGGTCGATCGGCACCGCGCACAGCTCCTCGATGCGCTGCAGGTAGGCGCGCGCGGCCTTGGGCAGGCCCTTGTAGGTCTTCACCGCGACGGTGCTCTCCATCCAGCCGGGCAGCTCCTCGTAGACCGGCACGCAGCGCTCGAGCTCCTCGGCGCCGACCGGCAGGATGTCGGAGAGCTGGCCCTCGACCTGGTAGCCGACGCAGATCTTCACCGCCTCCACCCCGTCGAGCACGTCGAGCTTGGTAATGCACAGGCCCGACACCCCGTTCAGCTGGATCGAGCGCTTCAGCGCCGCGGCGTCGAACCAGCCGGTGCGCCGCGGCCGGCCGGTGGTGGCGCCGAACTCCTGACCGCGCTGGCGCAGCAGCTCGCCGACGTTGTCCGACAGCTCGGTCGGGAACGGCCCGCCGCCGACGCGCGTCGTATACGCCTTTGTTATGCCCAGAACATAGTGCAGGTGATGCGGGCCGATCCCGGCACCGGCGGCCGCGGCGCCGGCGACGCAGTTCGACGAGGTGACGAAGGGATAGGTGCCGTGGTCGATGTCGAGGAGAGAGCCCTGCGCGCCCTCGAACAGCAGGTTTTTCCCCGCCCGGTTCGCCTCGTACAGCGCGCGCGGCACGTCGGCCACCAGCGGCGCGATGCGCGGCGCGAGCGCGAGCGACTCGTCCAGGGTCTTCTGAAAATCGACTTTTTCCTGCTTGTAGAACTTCTCCAGCACGAAATTATGAAACTCGAGCAGCTCCTGCAGCTTCTGCGCGAAGCGCACCGGCTTGAAGAGATCCTGCAGGCGAATCGCGCGCCGCGCCACCTTGTCCTCGTACGCCGGGCCGATGCCGCGCCCGGTGGTGCCGATCTTGTGCGCACCCTTGGCTGTTTCGCGCGCCTGGTCGAGCGCGCCGTGGTAAGGCAGGATCAGCGGGCAGGCCTCGGACACGTGCAGCCGCTCGGCGGGCGCCACGCCGGCGGCCTCCAGCTCGTGCATCTCCTGCACCAGCGCCGGCGGCGATAGCACCACGCCGTTGCCGATGTAGCACTCGACGTTGCCGCGCAGGATGCCCGACGGAATGAGGTGCAGGACGGTCTTCTTGCCGCCGATCACCAGCGTGTGGCCGGCGTTGTGCCCGCCCTGGAAGCGCACCACGCCCTGCGCGCGGTCGGTCAGCCAGTCGACGATCTTGCCCTTGCCCTCGTCGCCCCACTGCGTGCCGATGACGACCACGTTGCGTGCGGTCATGGTCTTGCCTTGCCCCCCTGACAAGGGGGGTGGCCCGAAGGGCCGGGGGGTTTCGGTTCGGTTTTTTTTCCTAAACCCCCCGCTCGCTTCGCTCGCGACCCCCTTGTCAGGGGGTCGGCAAACCGGCGCCCCTTAGCGCTCATTTGACCGCTCCGGCGAGGCTTCTCAGATCGATCGAAAATCCGGTCGCCGGGCGCGCCCGGCCGAAGGCCTTGCCGACCTCGTCGTAGCGTCCGCCTCTGGCCACCGGACCGCTGACGCCGTCGCAATAGGCATCGAACACCACCCCCGAATGGTAGTGGTAGCCGCGCAGCTCGGCGAGGTCGAAGCTCGCCGGGATCGGGCAGGCCCTCGCCAGCGCGCGCAATGTTCTCAATGCCTGGGATAGAGCCTGAATCTTGGGCAGCCTTTTCGCTGCGAGTCGAAGGACCTCCGGCCCGCCGTAAAGCTCCGGCAGAAGGAGAATCGCGTTGCGGCTTGCGGGCTTCAGGCGCTTCGTCAGGTCCCCCAACGACGGCACATCCTTCTTCTGCAGCGCCTCGAACAGCTCCGCCTCGAGCTCGGGCTTCACCCTCGCCGCGCGCACGATGGAGCGGAACACCGCGACGTGGCCGATGTCGATGCGCGCGCCGCGCACCCGGGCCAGCCTGAGCGCCGCGCACAACAGGCGCTGGATCTCGAGGTCGGCGCCGACCCGGTCGTGGCCGTAGAGCTCGGCGCCGATCTGGACCGGCTCGCGCGTCGCCCCGGGGGTCAACGGGCGCGTGTGCAGCACCGAGCCGCAGTAGCACAGCCGCGTCACGCCCTTGCGGTTGAGAAGATGCGCGTCGATGCGCGCCACCTGCGGCGTGAGGTCGGCGCGCAGGCCCATCATCCGGCCCGAGAGCTGGTCGAGCACCTTGAAGGTGCGGATCTCGAGGTCGCGGCCGGTGCCGGTGAGCAGCGAATCGACGTATTCCAGCAGCGGCGGCATCACCAGCTCGTATCTGCTTTTGAAGAACAAGTCCAGAACCAGGCGGCGCAGCCGCTCCATGCGCATCGCCTGCGCCGGCAGGATGTCCTCGATGTACTCGGGAAGAATCCAGCGCATCCGGCTTTCGACCCTAACTTCTTGCCCAAAGCAGCAGCAGCAGGCCGACGATCATCGAGGACAAGCCGACAAAGCGGATCTGGCCGTCGCTCATCTGCGTGATGCGGCGGAACGTCTCGCGCCAGAGGTTAGGCGCGAGGAAGGGCAGCACGCCCTCGAGGATGAGCATCAGGGCGAGCGCCATCAGAAACGTGGTGCCCATCGCTCATTTTCTCGTGGCTGGATTTTTTCCCAGGGAGTCCCTGAAGTAGCGCAGGAAATCGGAGTTCGGCTCGAGCACCATCAGGTCGTTGCGGCCGCGGAAGGTCGAGCGGTAGGCCTCCATGCTGCGGTAGAACGAGTAGAACTCCGGGTTCTGGTTGAACGCCGCGGCATAGATGCCGGCGGCCTTGGCGTCGCCCTCGCCGCGCACGCGTTGCGCGTCGCGGTAGGCCTCGGCGAGGATCACCTCGCGCTGGCGGTCGGCGTCGGCGCGGACGCGCTCGGCCTCCGCCGCGCCGGTCGCGCGCAGCTCGTTGGCGAGCCTCTTCCTCTCGGCCTGCATGCGGCCGTACACCGATTCGCTCACTTCCTGCGGCAGGTCGACGCGCTTGAGGCGCACGTCGACGATCTCGACCCCGATTCTTTTCAGGTCCTGGTCGACCAGCTCGCGCACCTGGCTCATGATCGCCTCGCGCTCGCCCGAGACCACCTCGTGCAGGGTGCGCGCGCCGAACTGTTCGCGCAAGGTTCCCGAGACGGTCTGGCGGATCCGGGTCGCGGCGCGGAACTCGTCGCCCTGCACGCTGACGTAGTACTGGCGCACGTCCGCGATGCGCCACTTGACGAACGAATCGACCAGCACCGGGCGGTTGCCCTGGGTGAGGAAGCGCAGCGGCTCGGCGTCGTCGTAGGTCAGGATGCGCATGTCGAACAGGCGCACGTTCTGCAGCAGCGGCCACTTGAAGTGCAGCCCCGAGCGGTGCACCACCTCCTTGACCTCGCCGAGCTGGAACACGATCGCGTTCTGCCGCTGGTCGACCGTGTACAGCGTGCCCGACACCACCAGCGCGGCGACGATCAGGATGGCGGCGAGCGGGCCGAAGGCGCGCATCAGCGGTCCCCCCGCTCGCGGTTGCGCAGCGTCTCGCGCGAGCGCGGCCCCAGGTCCTGCGGCGCCGGCTCGGCGGGGCGCTGCGACGCCTGCGAATCGGACAGCGGCGCGCCGCCCTGCTGCATGATCTTGTCCAGCGGCAGGTACAGCAGGTTTCCCGAGCCGCGGTAGTCCATCATGATCTTGCTGGTCGAGGCGAGGATCTGCTGCATGGTGTCGATGTAGATGCGCTCGCGCGTCACCGCCGGCGCCTTGGAGTACTCGGTGAGCACCTGGCGGAAGCGCGACGCGTCGCCTTCGGAATTGGCGATGACGCGCTGCCGGTACCCTTGCGCTTCCTCCTGCAGACGCGAAGCGGCGCCCCGCGCGCGCGGGATGACGTCGTTCGCGTACGCCTGGCCCTCGTTCTTCTGGCGCTCGCGGTCCTGCCCGGCCTTGACCGCGTCGTCGAACGCGGCCTGCACCTGCTCGGGCGGCTGCGCGTTCTGGATCGTCACCGTGCTCACCTGGATGCCGGTGCCGTAGCGGTCGTGGATGCCCTGCATCAGCTGGTGCGCGCGGTTGGCGATGTCGACCTGGGTCTCGTAGAGGATCGCGTCCATGCGGCTCTTGCCGATCACCTCGCGCATCGAGCTCTCGGCGATCTGCATCGCCGATTCGTCGGGGCGGCGCACGTTGAAGATGAAGTCGCGCGCGTCCTTCACCGTGAACTGCACCGCGAACTGCAGGTCGACGATGTTCTCGTCGTCGGTCAGCATCAGCGATTCCTTCAGCACCTTGGTGCGCACGTTGTTGCGGTAGCCGACCTCGATGGTGCGCACCTGCTGCAGGTTGACGATCTCGTTCGACTGGATCGGCCAGGGCATGCGCCAGCGCAGGCCGGGGTTGGTTTCCTGGGAGAAGCGGCCGAAGGTGAGCACCACGCCGCGCTGGCCCTCGATCACGATGTAGAAGCCGCTCGCCAGCCACACCGCCAGGACCAGCAGGAATATTGCGCCCGCGCCGCCGCCGATCATTCGCCCCGAAGGCGGCTTCGGCGGTTCGTCCGCCCCGCGGCGCCGGCGTCCGAAGAGCTCCGAGAGCCGGCGGTTGAAGTTGCGCCACAGCTCGTCCAGGTCGGGCGGGCCCTGATTGCCGCCGCCGGGGCCCTGCGGGCCGCGGGAACCGCCGCGCCCCCAGTTGGGGTCATTCAAGGACATTAGGAAACCCGATGACGGAAGCTTAAAGAGGTTGTAGTGATTGCGCCGGTTTGACCGGCTTGCGTTCGGCCGCGCGCGCCAGCGCGAACTCGGCGATCGCCCCGCGCAGCTCCTCGAGGCCTGCACCGGTGCGCGCGCTCACAAAGACGCGTGAAATCCTACCATACTGGTCCCGCTCGGCCGCCGCCGAGAGCTCATTTCCCGATCCGACGGCGTCGATCTTGTTCCACACCAGGATCTGCGGGGCCCTGTCGGCGCCTATCTCGGCCAATACGCCGTTTACCGAGGCCGCCTGCTCATCGCGCGACGCCGCGGCCGCGTCCACCACGTGCAGCAGCAGGTCGGCGCGCACGGTTTCCTCCAGCGTGGCGCGAAACGCGGCCACCAGGCCGTGCGGAAGCTCGCGGATGAAGCCGACGGTATCGGAGACCACCACCGATCCCGCTCCCCGAATCCAGATGCGCCGGCTGGTGGTATCGAGGGTGGCGAACAGCTTGTCGGCCTCGTAGGCCCTGGCGCGGGCGAGCGCGTTGAACAGCGTCGACTTGCCGGCGTTGGTGTAGCCCACGATCGACACCGACAGCACGTCGCCGCGCGCACGCGCGCGGCGCTGTACGCCCCTTCGCTGCCGCAAGCTGTCCAGCTTGTCCTTGAGCACGCGCACGCGCTTGTCGATGTAGCGCCGGTCGAGCTCGATCTGCTTCTCGCCGGGGCCGCCGGTCTTGCCGAGCCCCCCGCGCTGACGCTCGAGGTGCGTCCAGCCGCGCACCAGGCGCGTCGACAAGCGCTCGAGCTGCGCGAGCTCGACCTGAAGCTTGCCTTCGGTGGTCTGCGCGCGCTGCGCGAAGATGTGGAGGATCAGGTCGGTGCGATCCATGACGCGGCGCTGCAGCTCTTTTTCGAGATTGCGCTGCTGCGCCGGAGAAAGCGCGTGATTGAAGACGATGGTGGCGGGGTTCAGCTCTGCAGCCGCGCGGGCGATCTCCTCGACCTTGCCGGTGCCGGCGTAGAGCTTCGCATCGGGGCGGCTGCGCCGGCCGCGCACCAGGGCGTGGCGCGGCACTCCCGCGCTCTCCACGAGCCGCACGACTTCTTCGACGCCCTCGTCGTAGCCGGCGTCGCCGAAGTCGAGGCAGACGATGATCGCCGCCTGCGGGTCGGCGGCTGCGGTGGGGCGCTCTAGCAAATACCTACTCGGGTTCCTTGTCGGGGCCCAGGGTGATGGGGCGCGACGGCACGACCGTGGAAATGGCGTGCTTGTAGACCATCTGCGTGACCGAATTGCGCAGCAGCACCACGTACTGGTCGAAGGACTCGATTTGTCCCTGCAGCTTGATGCCGTTGACCAGATAGATGGAAACCGGGACATGCTCCTTACGCAGGGTGTTCAGGAACGGGTCTTGTAGCAGCTGGCCCTTGTTGCTCATATTCTTCTCTCTGGTAGGTTTTGTATCCATACTCTAATTGATTTCCCTAGCCTTTTCTAGCTTGACGGGCGGTTCCACGTCGCCGCACTGCGCGCGGTGACGCAACGCGTGATCCATCAGCACGCAGGCGAGCATGGCTTCGGCGATCGGCGTCGCCCGGATGCCCACGCAGGGATCGTGGCGGCCGGTGGTCTCGACGCTCGTCGCCCGGCCCCGGCTGTCGATCGTGCGCCGCGGCAGCCGGATGCTGGAGGTGGGCTTGAGGGCGATCGACACAGTGAGCTCCTGACCGGTCGAGATGCCGCCGAGCACGCCGCCGTTGTTGTTCGAGGCGAAGCCCGCGGGCGTCATCTCGTCGCCGTGCTCGCTGCCTTTCTGAGCGATCGATGCGAAACCCGCGCCGATCTCGACGCCCTTCACGGCATTGATCGACATCATCGCCGCGGCGACGTCCGCGTCCAGGCGTCCGTACACCGGCTCGCCCCAGCCCACCGGCACGCCCGCAGCGACCACGTTGACGCGCGCGCCGCAGGAGTCGCCGCTGTCGCGCAGCTGGTCCATGAATTTTTCGAGCTCTTGCACCGCCTCGGGATCGGGGGCGAAGAAGGGGTTTTCGTTCACGGCATCCCAGGACTTGAAAGCGATCCTGCGCGAGCCCAGCTCGGCGAGATAGCCGCGCACCTCGACGCCGTAGCGGCTGCGCAGCCACTTCTTCGCGATCGCGCCGGCGGCGACGCGCACCAGCGTTTCGCGCGCGGAGGCGCGGCCGCCGCCGCGCGGGTCGCGGACGCCGTATTTCTGCAGGTAGGTGTAGTCGGCGTGGCCGGGCCGGAATTTCTCGGCGATCGCGGCGTAGTCCTTGGCGCGCTGGTCCTCGTTGCGGACCAGAAAACCGATGGCGGTGCCGGTGGTGCGCCCCTCGTATACCCCCGACAGGATTTCGACGGCATCGGACTCGCGCCGCTGCGTCACGTGCCGCGAGCTGCCCGGTTTTCTTCTATCCAGCTCCTTCTGGATATCCTCGGCCTCGAGCGCAAGGCCCGGCGGGCAGCCGTCGACGACGCCGCCGTAGGCGGGTCCGTGCGACTCGCCGAAGGAGGTCACGCAGTAGAGCGTGCCGAAGGTATTGCCCGACATGGATGAGTCATTTTACACGCCGCCCTCGAAGAAGCGCCGCGTCTCGAACACCTGCGCACCGAACGACTTTCCGCCCGCGCGCAAGCTGCGTTTGAGCACGAAGTCGAACAGCAGCGGATTGTGCAGGCGGATTTCCTTGAGCACCGGCGCCGCCGCCGCTGCGAGCAGGCCGAGCGACACCAGGTAATCAACCGAGAATATCGGCATCACGCCCGGCAGCGGATAGTCGGAGCCATTCAGCAGCCGCGCATGCCAGGACTGCTGCTCGATCACGCGGATGAGCGACGGGCCGGCACGATTGAGCTGCGTCATCGCCGAAATATCGCCGTACAGCAGCTTTTCGTATCTGCCCTGACCCATCAGTCTTTCAAAAAGGGAGAAGCTCTCGACGTACGGCCCGTTCGCCCCGCGGTCGACATCGCGGTCCTCTCCCATCGAGGCGCAGTGCGCGACCACCACGCGCACGCCGGCGTCCAGCGCGCGCCGCAGGCGCAGCGGATTGCCCAGGTCGCGCTCGTCGCGGCCGACTACGGCGCGCTCCATTCCCGCGTGCGTGATGAGCGGCAAGTCGAGATCCTTCAGGGCATGGAAGAACTTTTCGCACTTCGGCGATGCCGGATCGATGCCCATCGCCGGCGGCAGCCATTTGACTGCCCGGGCGCCGTCGCTCTTCGCCTTCTGCAGAGCTTCAATACTGTCACGTCGGTACGGATGTATCGACGCGGCCCATTCGAAATATTGCGGATGCGCGCGCGCCACGTCGCGCGCATAGGCATCCGGAACGTAGAACGCGCTGTGCTCCCAGTCGGGCTCGCCGCGCTCGTCGTGGCTGCGCTCGAACGCAAACAGCACCAGCTTCGCGCCCGGACGCATGCCCTCGAGCAGGTTGTGCATGCGCTCGACGTAGGTGCGATCGACGCTTTCGGGCGCATTGTGCGCGCAGCCGGCGTTCAGGAACATCAGCCTGCGCGCGTACTGGCCCGGGCTGAGCAGGCTGTCCATGCGCGGGTTGACCACGATCCCGCTGCCCGAATCGCCGGTGCCGGCGAGATGCGTGTGGCTGTCCCAAAGCTTGGCGGCATCGATTCCGTCCCATGCCGCCGTCACCAGCTCGTGCGTGGCGAGGCGGCGCGGCAGGCGCGCGAGGCAGGGATTCCAGAAGCCCTGCTCGGGCCAGTAGCGCCAGGCCGCGGCGCCGGCCGCCGCCGCGATTCCCAAACCGCCTAAGAGGAACTTCCTACGCAGGCCAATTCTTAATGTAGCCCTTCAGCATCTTGTTCTCGAAGTCCTGCTCCTCGAGCACCGCCTTGGCGACGTCGCGAAACGAGATCACTCCGAGGAGCCGTTCGTCGTGCATCACCGGCAGGTAGCGCGCGCCGCTTTCGAGCATCGTGCGCCTCAGCTCGTTGACTTCCATGTCCGGCGCAGCGGTCACCGGGTCGCGCAGCATGATGTCGGCAACGCGCAGCTCGCCCAGCGCGCCGCCGCGCGAGGCGAGCGCGCGCAGCAGCTCGTGGAAGGTGAGCATGCCGACCATGCGGCCCTGCTCCATGACCACCAGCGAGCCGAGGTTTTCCTTCGCCATGGTCGTCACCGCGTCCACCGCGCGGCCCGCGGGCTCGATGCTCAGCAGCCGGCTGCCCTTGACTCGGAGTATCTCCTTGACCTGCATGGCCAGACCTCCCGGTTCAGGCTGAGAATACTCCGATCGAGCATGACGCAAAAGACCGCCCTCGCGACTCGCTCACCACACCAGGATCGTCGCCAGCCCGAGCAGCATCCCCATGCTCACCACGTCCGTCGCCGTGGTGAGGAAGATGCTCGAAGCGGTCGCGGGATCGAGGCCCAGCCGCTTGAGCGTGAGCGGCACCAGCGCGCCCGACACGCCGCTTGCCACGCAGGAGCCGATCATCGCCAGGAACACCGCGATGGAGAGCATGATCGGGTGCGCGTTCGCCTGGCCGGTGGCGACGAAGTACATGCCGAGCGCCGCCATCACGCCCACACCCACGCCGTTGAGGCAGCCGAGCAAGGCTTCCTTCTTGACCAGCGTACGCTCGGAGCCGGGCTTCAGCTCGCCCAGGACGATGCCGCGCAGCGTCACCGCGAGCGCCTGGCAGCCGGTGTTGCCCGACTGCCCCGCCAGCACCGGCAGAAACAGCGCCAGGATCACCAGCCGGTCGACGGTGTCCTGGAAAAAGCCGACCACCGCCGCGGCCAGGAACGCGGTCAGCAGGTTGAGCTGCAGCCACGGGTGGCGCATCCTGAGGCTCTGCGGCCAGGGCGTGGCGAGCCGCTCCTCCTCGTTGACGCCGACCATGCTGCCGGCCTGCAGCGTGATCTCGATCGCCTGCGCCTCGAACAGCGTCTGGCCGCGCACCTGCCCGAGGAGGCGGTGCTGCGAATCGACCACCGGATACTGCGGGTAGTGGCGCTCGAGCACCTGCTTCATGGCGTCCATCAGCGGCATGGATGCCGGCAGCGCGAATACGGAGCCCAGCATGATCTCGCCGAGGCTCGCGGCATGATCGCCGAACAAGAGGTCGCGCATGGTCACGATGCCGAGCAGGCGCTGGTCGGCGTCGGTGACGTAGACGTAGGTGACGAAGCTGGTCTTGACCAGCTCGCGCAGCTTCTCGATGGTCTCGCCGACGCCCTGCTGCGCCGGGTACGCGGCGAGCACCGGCTCCATCATCCGCCCCACGGCATCCCGGTCGTAGGCGCCGTTGCGCTGCCATTGGCGTGCGAGGTCGGGCGGCGCCGCAAACAGCGCGCGCTCCCGCGCATTGTCGGGGAGCGCTTCGAGTATGTCCTGCCCCTGCCGCGGGCCGACGCGCGTCAGGACGGCGACGATGTCCGCGCCGCCGAGCGGCGCGAGCCGCGCCGCCGCGACTGCAGCGGGCAGCGTCTTGATTTCATCGGCAAGCTTGCCGGTGTCCATGCCACTCTCCCTTTTACAGGCCGACCGAGTCGGCCACCAGTCTTCTGAGCTCTCGGAGCAGGCCGCTTCTTACCTTTTCGTAGGACGGCTCGCCGTAAACATTGGTGATCTCGCAGGGGTCGCGGCTGAGGTCGTAGAGCTCATCGACGCCCTCCTTGTGCACCCAGTGGATGAGCTTGGCGCGCTCGGTGCGCACCGCCTTGTAGCTCATGCCGACGATCCACGGCCACGCGGACTCGTTGAAGTACTCGATGAGGAAGGACTCGCGCCATTTCCTCGCGCCGCCCTTCATGAGCGGCACCAGCGAGCGCCCCTGGATGTGCCGGCCGGGCTTGCCGCCGGCGAGCTGGATCAGCGTCGGCGCGATATCGAGCGCGAGCACCATCTGCCGGACCTCGCTGCCCGGCCGGATGAGCTTCGGGTAGCGCACGAAGAACGCGCTGCGTATCCCCTCCTCGTAGGCGAAGCGCCGCTCCGCCCCGAGCCCGTGCTCGCCGAAGAAGTAGCCGTTGTCTCCGAGGAACAGGATGACAGTGCGATCAAGTTTCCCCGTACTCTCGAGTTGGTCGAAGATCATTCCCACCCCCTCGTCCACCGCGGCCATGGTTGCGGCGCGGCTGCGGATCTCCTCCTGCGTGCCGACCTGGAGCGCATCGAGGAAGGGGCGCATACGAGGCGTCTCGCGCATCTCGAAGACTTCGCGCAACGCCGGTTTCTGCGCCAGCACCTCATCGAGCGGCCTGACGTTCGGACGCGGCGGGTAGACGCAGCCGCGGTAGAGATCCCGGTGGCGCTGCGGAAGCACGTAGCCTTCGAGGGTGGCGAGGTCGATGCTGCCGTCCTGCCTTTGCTGCACGTCGGGATGCACCGCCTTGTGCGCGAAGAACAGCGCGAAGGGGCCGCGCCGCTTGCGGCCGACGAACTCGGCGGCGCGCTCGTTCAGGAGATCGGTGACGTTGCCCTCGAGCTTGCGCTCGCCGCCCTGCTCCCAGAACACCGGGTCGGTGATCGTCCCCTGCCCGCGAAAGCTGATCCAGCTGTCGTAGCCCGGCCGCGGCGAGGGGTCGTTGCCCATGTGCCACTTGCCGATATGCGCGGTCTCGTAGCCGAGCTTCTTCAGCTCGAGGTGGTAGTTCGGCAGGCGGTGGCTCATCGCGTCGCGGCCGACGTTGTCGATGATGCCGTGGCGCGAGGCGTACTGGCCGGTGAGGATCGATGCGCGGTTCGGCGAGCACAGCGGCGTGGTGTGGAACGCGTTGCAAAAGCGCGCGCCCTCGGCGGCGAGCCGGTCGATGTGCGGCGTCTTCAGGTACGGATGGCCGGAGGCGCCGGTCTCATCGAAGCGCAGGTCGTCGACGAGGATCACGATGAGGTTGGGCTGCACGGTTTCTCCCCTAGAGAGATCATGGCAGAATGCCGCCATGACCGCACGCGCCATCACCGTTCGCATCGCCGAGCCGCGCGACGCGCAGGCCATCGCGATGATGTCGCGCGACTTCGTCGAATCCGGCCTGGGCTGGAAATACGACGCGGCGCGCGTGTTGCGCGCCATCCGCGACCGCGAAACGCTCGCGGTGGTGGCCTGCGAGAGCGGCAAGGCCGCCGGCGCGCGCGGCGCGCTCACCGGCTTCGCGATCATGGAGTTCGGCGACGAGCGCGCGCATCTCGTGCTGCTCGCCGTGCGCCCCTCGCACCGCAGGCTCGGCATCGGGCAGCGGCTGCTCGACTGGCTGCTCGAGTCGGCGCGCGTCGCCGGCATCGCCAGCATTCACCTCGAGTTGCGCGCGGCGAACGAAGCTGCGCGGGGTTTCTACCGCAGCATGGGCTTCTACGAGACGGTCCTGGTGCCCGGCTACTACCGCAGCGGCGAGGGGCGCAAGGAAGGCGCCCTGCGCATGCTGCGGGTGCTGCGCGCGCCCGGCCCGGTGCCCTACACCTGGCGCCCGCCGCGCACGGAAGACACCTGAAAAGGGGTCAGAGCAATTTTCTGAAAGAAAAATTGCTCTGACCCCTTTTCAGGGGACGATCGCGAAGCCGAAGCGCAACTGCGATCTGCGGCGCAGGTTGTAGTCGACGATGTCCTCGCCGTAGCCGGCGAAGAACTGGATGTGGACGTAGCCGCCGACGGGGCCGAAGCGCAGGTCGCGCACGCGCTTGGACAGGTCGAGCAGCAGGCTGCCCTTGCCGGCCGTCCCCAGGCGCAGCACGCCGGTCGCGGCCCACTCGCCGGCGGCGTCGTAGCGCGCGCGCCAGTCGACATGGCCGCGATACTGGGGGATGTCGGGGTTCTCGTCCTTCTCGAGATAGCCGTACACCTTGGGCGTGAACTCGGCGTTGTGCCCGTTGCGCAGCTGCCAGCGCCATTCGGGGCGCAGGAACAGGACATCGATCGAGCGCGACAGGTTGCTCTGGCTGCCGTTGGATTCGTGCTCGATCCCCAGGCGCGCCCCGTCGAGCCAGGCGCGATCGTCGGTGCGCTGCCAGCGCCAGAAGAGCTGCGGCCGGTAGTTGGTGTCGCGGAAGGACTTCGAATCCGACGACAGGTCCCAGAGCGCGTTCTGCGTATAGCCGAAGTACAGGCCCGAGAGCCAGGGCCGATCCTGGCCGAAGCCCGACGAGGCATCGAACAGGCGATACTTGAACGAGAGCTGGAAGCGCGCCGTGTTGCCGCCGCGCGTCCCCGCCACGATGTACATCGGGTCATTCTCGGAAAGCGGCGGCTCGCGCTCCATCCCGGGGGTAATCAGGCTTTGCATGGCGTCGCGCCGCGCGGTGAGCACCACCAGGACGTTTGAGGGGCGATCGACGAGCTGCAGCGTGACCTGCCCGCTCGCCGCAAGCGGCATGGTCCCGGTATAGGCGCGGCGTGTGCCGGCCGCCGGCCCGGCGGCCCGCACGCGAACCACCAGCTCGGCGATATCGACCTTCATGCGCAGCGCGAGCTCCTCGGGCGGCGTTTCGCCGGGCGGCGCGACCACCACCAGCTCGAAGGTCTCGCCCGCCGCGGCGCGCGAGTCCGGCGAGGCGATGATCCACTGCGCGCTGGCCGTCTCGGCGGCGAGCGCAAGCAGCAGGAAGGCAACGCGCCTCATGGCGCGCTCCAGTCCTGCGCCCCGTCGAAGCGCTCGATCAGGAAATCGACGAACAGGCGCACCTTGGCCGACAGGTGCTTGCGGCTCGGATAGAGCGCATAGATCGGCACCGGCGGCGGCACGAACTCCTGCAAGAGCGGCACCAGGCGTCCGGCGCGCACCTCCGGGCCGACGATGAACGCCGGCTCGAAGACGATGCCGGCGCCGCGCGCGGCGGCTTCGGCCAGCAGGTCGCCGTTGTTGGAATGCAGCCTGCCTCGGATGCGCACCGCGCGCTCGCCCCCGGTGGGATCACTGAAACGCCAAAGGTAGCGCGGCGTGACGTATTCGTATGTGAAGCAGTTGTGCCGCTCGAGATCTTCGGGCACTTTCGGCGCGCCGTGCGCCGCGAGGTAGGCGGGCGAGGCGCAGGGCACGAGCCGGGTCTCGCCCAGCTTGCGCGCCACGAGGTTGTCCGGGCCGGCGGGGCCGATGCGGATCGCGAGGTCGAAGCCCTCTTCGACCAGGTCGACGATGCGATCGGAGAGCGAAACGTCGAAGGCAACTTCAAGGTGGCGCGCCTGGAACTCGGCGATTGCGGGGGCGAGATGTCGCGCGCCGAAGTTCACCGCAGTGGTGAGGCGGATGGTGCCGCGCGGCACGACCGCGGCGCGCGCCGCCTCCTGCTCGGCCTCGGCGAAGTCGGCGAGCAACTGCACGCTACGCTCGTAGAAAGCGCGCCCGCTCTCGGTCAGGCTGACCCGCCGCGTCGTGCGGTTGAGGAGCCGCGCCTGCAGATGCGCCTCGAGCTCGGCCACGTGGCGCGAGGTGGCGGAGGTAGACAAGCCCAGACGCGCGGCCGCCTTGGAAAAGCTCCCGGATTCAACGACTTGCGAGAACACCTGCATCGCCGTCACGCGGTCCATCACCAGATATTATCCCAATATCCGGGATTATAAATATTCCCAAGGCCTCTTTATCCCTGTCTCTTCGTTCTCATAATGATGCCCGGATCTCCAACCACACTATGAAGACTCCATGATCGTTAGTGCTCGCTCTCGTGTCGGCCTCGCCGCCACGACCTTTCCCGCACGAAAATTGCAGCCATCCCTGGCAACGTCCTAAGGAGGAACCATGAAGCTCTATTACGCCCCCGGCGCCTGCTCGCTCTCCCCCCACATCGTCGCCCGCGAGCTCGGCATCCCCATCGAGCTGAAGAAGGTCAACACGAAGGACAAGACCATCGAAGGCGGCGGCGACTACTGGAAGGTCAACCCCCGTGGCTACGTACCCGCGCTTGAGCTCGACAACGGACAGATCCTCACCGAAGGGCCGGCGATCGTGCAGTACCTCGCCGACCAGAAGCCCGACGCCGGCCTCGCGCCGAAGTGGAGCAGCTTCGAGCGCTACCGCCTGCTGGAATGGCTCAACTTCCTCACCTCCGAGATCCACAAGTCGTTTTCGCCGCTCTTCAAGCCGAACACGCCGGAGGAGTACAAGAAGATCGCGAAGGAGAATCTCGCCACGCGCTTCGACTGGATCGACAAGCAGCTCGCCGGCAAGGACTATCTGCTGGGCAAGTCGTTCAGCGTCGCGGATGCGTATCTCTTCGTGTTGCTCGGCTGGACCAAGCCGACCCAGATCGACCTGTCGAGGTGGCCCAACCTCGCCGCGTTTCATGCCCGCGTCGGCGCGCGGCCGAAAGTGCAGGAAGCTCTCAGAGCCGAAGGCCTGCTTAAGGAAAAGGAGCCGGCCCCTTCGAGGTGATGCGCATGCTGCCGAGCGTGTTCATCTCGCACGGCTCGCCAATGCACGCGCTCGAGCCCGGCCCGGCCGGCAAGGCCTGGCAGGGGCTCGGCCGCCGCCTCGGCAAGCCGCGCGCGATCGCCATCGCCTCGGCGCACTGGGAAACCAATCTGCCGATGCTCACCGGAGCCGCCAGGCCCGAGACGATCCACGACTTCTACAACTTCCCCGAGCCGCTCTACCGGCTGCGCTACCCCGCGCCGGGCGCGCCCGAGGTGGCGCAGCGCGCGCAGGCTCTGCTCAAGGAGGCGGGGCTCGGCGCCGCGGTCGACGCCACGCGCGGCCTCGACCACGGCGCGTGGTCGCCTCTGCTCTACATGTACCCGGAGGCCGACGTGCCGGTGGTGCAGATCTCGGTGCAGCCCGCCCTGGGGCCACGGCACCATGTCGCGGTTGGAAAGGCTTTGAAGGATTTATCTGTATTGGTCATCGGCTCGGGTCATATGACCCACAACCTGCGCGACTGGTCGCGCGGCGCCGGCAAGCCCGAGCCTTACGTCAAGGAATTCCAGAACTGGGTGTACGAGAAGATCGCCAGCGGCGATATCGATGGCCTGGCCGACTATCGCTCGCGCTCGCCGCACGGCGCGCGCGCCCATCCCACCGAGGAGCATTTCCTGCCGCTGTTCGTCGCGCTCGGCGCGGCGCCGCAAGGCACGGCCGAGCGCGTCTACGACGCCATCGACGGGGGCGTCCTCGCGATGGACGCCTATGTATTCCAATAGCTTCGTTGGAGGGTAAAGCGGATCGCCGGCATCCCCTGTACCTTGTCTCGGCGCTCGCCGCGGAACCCCAGCTTTTCCAGGACTCGAAGCGAGGCGGTGTTCTCGGGGTGCACAAAGGCTCCCAGTTCATCGAGCCCGAGATCGCCGAACGCGGCAGATACCCACGCCGCGCCCACCTCCGTCGCAAAACCTCTTCCCCAGAATGTCCGTTCGAACCGGAACCCGAGCTCGATCCATCCCTCGCCCTCCAGGACAAGCAGACCCGCGTCGCCTACCGGCTGGCCAGATGCGCGCTCGACGACGAGCCACTTGCTGAAGCCGTGTCGCAGCTGGTGCGTCTCGTAGCCCGCCAGTCGATCGCGTGTCTTCTGCACCGAGCTGTCGGGCCTGGTGGGCGTGTACCTCATGACGATCGGATCACCGAGCCAGGTGTATGCCGCGACCGCGTCGTCAAGCCGGAAGGGGCGCAGCCTTAGACGTTCGGTCTCGATGAGGTCCGCCATCGACTCGCTCCGGCCGCCGAGTCACTGCGGGCTGCGGACTATGCGCTGCGTCGTGTGCGCTGCAGGCATGGTGTCGTAGAGCTCGAACTGCGTTTCAAAGCTGCCGCTCGTGGCCTTCTGCAGCGTAAACTCGAAGACGCTCGACGAATATTCTCGGCTGTTCATGTAGAGAGTCATGGGCAGGACGGCCAGGCTCGCGTCGACCTCCTTGTACTCCACCTTGATCGAGTTTCGGCCTGGCTTGAGGCAGTACACGGAATGGAACCGCGCAACGGTCCGCTCCTTCTGCGGATGGTCGGCTGCGAACACCTGGACAACCTCTGAGCTGCCACCCTTGAACAGCGGAATCTGCTTGCCATTCACGGACACCTGAACCGTGTAGCCGTAGGAGGTCAGCCCGACGACCGCGCGGAGCTCCCCGGCGGCGGCTGCTTCGCCGCTCAACCCTGCTAAGAGCACGCCTAGGACCGCGATCCGCATCGTCTCGCCCCTCTGGTTGTCGGGCGGCGTGGGCTCACGCTTCGCCCTTCCTTGGTAACTCGGCGATACGTGCCTTCACGAGTCGCCTCACAAGAACCGATGGTGGCGGCTTGGTTAGTGGAAATCGGATCGTGCCCTTCGAAGTCTGATATCCCTTGAGCTCGGCAGAATGGGCGCGCCTGATCGCCGCGCTCATCGGGTAGAGGCTGCTGTGGTGTTTCCAGGCTGCGTACCATACGAGCGGTCGTCCATCGAGTCTGAAAGCGGGAATTCCGTAGCTGAAACTCTCGATGGCGCCGGGGGCTGCGGCGCGAATGGCCTCGCGCAGCTTCTGGAGGTCCCTGCGAGCACCGGGCGGCAATGCCGCGAGGTAGGTTCGCACCTGCCGGAGCATGGCGGCCTATAAATGAGAGAAGAACGCAGGAGCTTCCTGCCACCTGTCGTTCAACCCGTCGACGTAGGTGATGGGCACTTTGGAAAGCTCTTCTTCCGAGACACCCTCCAGGCACCCGACGTTGACGCC
>DASQGB010000150.1:0-14792 GCA_035632815.1 Burkholderiales bacterium
CTGCTGTCGGACCCGACCCAGCGGATTCTCTCCAAGCGCGGCAGCGCGGTGGTCGACGCGCGCACCAACACCTTGTTCGTGCAGGACGTGCCGAGCCGGCTCGAGGAAGTGCGGCGCCTGCTGGCCAAGATCGACGTCGCCGTGCGCCAGGTCATGATCGAGGCGCGCATCGTGGAGGCGAACGACACCTTCAGCAAAAACCTCGGCGCGCGGCTTGGCTTGATCGAGCTCGGACCGACCTCACGCGCGCCTCTGGGATCGCGGGCGGGCGTGGGATTGAACGTCGGCGGGGAGCTCGTCAATACTAGCCAGGCGGCTGGCTTCACAGTGGGTACGCCAGCGACTAACGCCGGCGGCCTGAACGCGAACCTGCCCGCGGCCGGCCTCAACGCGTTCAACGCGGGCCAGTTCTCGTTCGTTCTCTTCAACAGCAGCTTCAGCCGGTTCTTGAACCTGGAGATCTCGGCGCTGGAGGCCGACGGCAAGGGCAAGATCATCGCCAGCCCGCGCGTACTGACCGCCGACCAGGTCGAGGCCCTGATCGAGCAGGGCACGGAGATCCCCTACCAGCAGGCGACCTCGTCGGGTGCCACCGCGGTATCGTTCCGCAAGGCAAATCTGTCGCTCAAGGTAAAGCCGCAGATTACGCCGGACGGCAACATCATCATGACGCTCGACGTGAACAAGGACCAGCCGGGCGCCCTTACGCCGGCCGGCGTGCAGATCAACACCAAGCACGTCAAGACCGAGGTCCTGGTCGAGAACGGCGGCACCGTGGTGATCGGCGGGATCTACGAGCAAAACGACCGCACCGACATCACCAAGGTGCCGTTCTTCGGCGACCTGCCCTACCTCGGCGCTCTTTTCCGCAATTCCACCGTGTCGAGCGGCAAGACCGAGCTGCTGGTGTTCATTACCCCGCGCATCGTCAACGAGCGACTCACGATTCGCTGATCGCCACGTCTCTTCGGGGCGCTACGACGGCCGGGTCCTCCCGGCCGTTTTTGTTCCTACAATGCGAGGCATGGAGCGCGCGGGGAACATCTACCTGGTCGGCATGATGGGCGCCGGCAAGACCACCGTCGGGCGGCTGCTCGCCCGGCGGCTGAAGCTGCGCTTCGTCGATTCCGACGACGAGATCGAGCGCCGCTGCGGCGTGAAGATCCCGCTCATTTTCGAGATCGAAGGCGAGGCCGGGTTCCGCCAGCGGGAGGCGCAGGCCCTCGCCGAGCTCACCGCGATGGAGGGCATCGTGCTGGCCACCGGCGGCGGAGTCGTCATCGCCGAGGGCAACCGCAGGCTGCTCGCCGCGCGCGGCACGGTGGTCTACCTGAGCGCAAGCGCCGAGGACCTGTACCAGCGCGTGCGCCACGACCGCAACCGGCCGCTGCTCGCGACCGCAGATCCGCTCGCGCGGCTGCGCGAATTCCACGCCGAGCGCGATCCCCTCTACCGCGGCATGGCGGATCTGGTGATCGAAACGGGCAAGCAGGGCGTGCAGCTGCTCGCGCGGCAGCTGCTCCACAAGCTGGAGGAGCGATGGAAAGCCTCCGCGTAGCCCTGGGCGAGCGGTCCTATCCGATCCACATCGGCGCGGGCATTCTCGACGACCCCGCCCTATACGCCCCGTACCTCGAAGGCGGCAGCGCCGCGATCGTGTCGAACGACGTAGTGGCGCCGTTGTATCTCGCCCGCCTGCGAAAAGCCCTCCAGGCGAGCGCCCGGGTCACCGAGATCGTGGTGCCCGACGGAGAGCAGGCGAAAGGCTGGGACAGCCTGGAACGCGTGGTCGATGCGCTGCTCGCCGCGCGCTGCGGCCGCGATACGCTCGTCGTGGCGCTGGGCGGCGGCGTGGTCGGCGACCTGGCGGGGTTTGCGGCGGCGGTCTACCAGCGCGGCGTGGCGCTCGTGCAGGTGCCGACCACGCTGCTCGCGCAGGTCGATTCCTCGGTCGGCGGCAAGACCGCCATCAACCACGCGCGCGGCAAGAACATGATCGGCGCGTTCCACCAGCCGCGCGCCGTGATCTCCGACGTCGCCACCCTCGGTACGCTGCCCGAGCGCGAGCTGCGCGCCGGCATCGCCGAGGTCATCAAGCACGGCCTCGCCTTGGATCTCGATTTCGTGCAGTGGCTGGAAAGGGACATCGAACGACTGGTCGCACGCGAGCCTGCCGCGCTCGCATACGCGGTACGCCGCTGCTGCGAGCTGAAGGCCGCGATCGTCGCCGCCGACGAGCGCGAAGCGGGTGTGCGCGCGCTGCTCAATTTCGGCCATACCTTCGGTCACGCCATCGAGGCCGGCACGGGCTACGGCACCTGGCTGCACGGCGAGGCGATCGCAGCCGGCATGGTCATGGCGGCAGAGCTTTCGTCGCGGGCGGGCCTGCTCGGCAAGCAGGATGTAGAGCGGGTGCGCAACCTCCTCCGGCGCGCGGGCCTGCCGGTCACCGGGCCCGCGCTGTCCGGGGAGCGCATGCTGGAGCTGATGGCGCTCGACAAGAAAAGCGCCCGCGGGCGGGTGCGCTTTGTGCTCCTCGCTTCGATCGGCAAGGCCGAGTTGCGCGGCGATGTGGACCAGCGCCTAGTGAGCGAAGCCATTGTCGCTGCGGCGCAATAACGGTATATTCGTCTTCCGTTCATGACCTTAGCAGCGCAAGGGCTGTACGACCCGTCCAACGAGCACGACGCTTGCGGCGTCGGCTTCGTCGCCCACATCAAGGGCAGGAAGTCCCACACCATCATCGAGCAGGGCCTCACGGTCCTGAAGAATCTTACCCACCGCGGCGCGGTGGGCTGGGACCCGAAGCTTTCCGACGGTTCGGGGCTGCTGATCCAAATCCCGGACCGCTTCTTCCGCGAGGAAATGGCCAAGCACGGCGTCAAGCTGCCGCCCGCCGGCCAGTACGGCGTCGGCATGGTGTTCCTGCCGCGCGACCCGGCCTCGCGCATCGCCTGCGAATACGAGATCGAGCGCGCCATCAAGGACGAAGGCCAGGTCTTGCTCGGCTGGCGGGACGTGCCGGTCGACAACAGCGATCTCGCCGCGCCGGCGGTGCAGCTCGAGCCGGTCATCCGCCAGGTGTTCATCGGCCGCGGCCGGCGGGTCACGGTCACCGACGCGCTCGAGCGCAAGCTCTACATCATCCGCAAGAGCTCCGGCCATGCCATCCAGGCGCTGCGGCTGCAGCACGGCAAGGAGTTCTACGTCCCCTCGATGTCCGCGCGCACCGTCTGCTACAAGGGGATGCTGCTCGCCTATCAGGTCGGCGAGTATTACCTCGACCTGAAGGACGCGCGCGTCGAGTCGGCGCTCGCGCTGGTGCACCAGCGCTTCTCGACCAATACCTTCCCGTCGTGGGACCTCGCGCATCCGTTTCGCATGATCTGCCACAACGGCGAGATCAACACCCTGCGCGGCAACGTGAACTGGATCCGAGCGCGCCAAGGCTCGACTTCCTCGCCCATCCTGGGCGAGGATCTCGCGAAAATCTGGCCGCTCATCTACGCCGGCCAGTCGGACTCGGCGTCGTTCGACAACGCGCTGGAGCTCCTGGTGATGGGCGGCTACTCGGTCGCCCACGCCATGATGATGATGATTCCCGAGGCGTGGGAGAACCACGGCCTGATGGACCCGGCGCGGCGCGCCTTCTACGAGTATCACGCCGCGATGATGGAGCCTTGGGACGGGCCGGCGTCGATCGCGTTCACCGACGGCCGGCAGATCGGAGCCACGCTGGATCGCAACGGGCTGCGCCCGTCGCGCTATATCGTGACCGACGACGACCTGGTGATCATGGGCTCGGAGTGCGGCTGCCTGCCGGTACCGGAGGAGCGGATTATCAAGAAGTGGCGCCTGCAGCCGGGCAAGATGTTCCTGGTCGACCTCGAGAAGGGTCGCATCGTCGACGACAAGGAGCTGAAGGACTCGCTCGCCAGCGCCCGGCCCTACGCCGAGTGGATCGAGCGCATTCGCGTGAAGCTCGACGAGGTCGAGAGCGAGAAGACGCCGCCGCTCAAGTCGGCGGTGCCGCTGCTCGACCGCCAGCAGGCCTTCGGCTATACGCAGGAGGACCTGAAGCTCATCATGCAGCCCATGACCGCCACCGGCGAGGAGCCGATCGGCTCGATGGGCAACGACTCCCCGCTCGCGGTCCTGTCCGACAAGAACAAGACGCTGTATCACTATTTCAAGCAGCTCTTCGCGCAGGTCACCAACCCGGCGATCGACCCGATCCGCGAGGAGCTGGTGATGTCGCTCGTTTCGTTCATTGGGCCGAAGCCCAACCTGCTGGGGATCGACGAGCTCAATCCGCCGCTGCGCCTCGAAGTCACCCAGCCGGTGCTCGACTTCTACGAGATGGAGAAGATCCGGCACATCGAGCGCTATACCGGCGGCAAGTTCAAGTCCTGGGAGCTCGACATCACCTACCCGGCGCTCTGGGGCAACAAGGCGATCGAAGCGCGCCTCGCCTCGCTCGCCGCGCAGGCCGAGGACGCGGTGCGCTCGGGCTACTCGATCATCGTCGTCTCGGACCGCTTGGTGGACCGCGAGCGCGTCGCGATCCCGGCGCTGCTGGCGCTCTCGGCGATCCACCAGCACCTCGTCGGCAAGGGGCTGCGCACCAGCACCGGCCTGGTGGTCGAGACCGGCAGCGCGCGCGAAGTGCATCACTTCGCCCTGCTGGGCGGCTACGGCGCCGAGGCGGTGCACCCGTATCTCGCCCTTGAATCGGTCCTCGGATTGCATCCCCAGGACAGAGGTGCTGCATCGAAGGCGATCAAGAACTACGTCAAGGCGATCGGCAAGGGGCTGAAGAAGGTGATGTCCAAGATGGGCATCTCCACCTACATGTCCTACACCGGCTCGCAGGTCTTCGAGGCGGTCGGCCTGGCGCGCTCGCTCGTCGACAAGTACTTCACGGGCACGACGTCGAACGTCGAGGGAATCGATGTGTTCGACGTCGCCGAAGAGGCGATGCGCATCCACCGCGCCGCTTTCGGCGATCGCGACCCGGTGCTCGCCACGATGCTCGACGCCGGCGGCGAGTACGCCTGGCGGGTGCGGGGCGAGGACCACACCTGGACGCCAGAGGCCATCGCCAAGCTGCAGCAGTCGGCCCGCGCCAACTCCTACGCCACCTACAAGGAATACGCGGCGATCATCAACGACCAGTCGCGCCGCCACATGACCTTCCGCGGACTGTTCGAGTTCCGCTCCGGCGACTGCAAGCCGGTGCCGCTTGAGGAGGTCGAGCCGGCGGCCGAGATCGTCAAGCGCTTCTCCACCGGCGCGATGTCGCTCGGCTCGATCTCGACCGAGGCGCATACCACGCTCGCGGTGGCGATGAACCGCATCGGCGGAAAGTCGAACACCGGCGAAGGCGGCGAGGACCGGCGCCGTTACGCGCCGATCAAGGCCGGGGAAAGCCTGCAGTCGCGCCTTGGAAAATCAAGAGTGGAAGTGGATACGGCGCTGCGCGAGGGCGACTCCCTGAAGTCGAAGATCAAGCAGGTGGCGTCGGGCCGCTTCGGCGTGACCGCCGAATACCTGGCAAGCGCAGAGATGCTGCAGATCAAGATCGCGCAGGGCGCGAAGCCCGGCGAGGGCGGGCAGCTGCCGGGCAGAAAAGTGTCCGAATACATCGCCGAGCTGCGCTATGCGACCCCCGGTGTCGAGCTGATCTCGCCGCCGCCGCACCATGACATCTACTCGATCGAGGATCTGGCGCAGCTGATCCACGACCTGAAGAACTCCAACCCGCAGGCCGCGATCTCGGTGAAGCTGGTGTCGGAAGTGGGCGTGGGCACCGTTGCCGCGGGCGTGGCGAAGGGCAAGGCCGACCATGTCACCATCGCCGGGCACGACGGCGGCACCGGCGCTTCGCCGTGGTCTTCGATCAAGCACGCCGGCACGCCCTGGGAGCTGGGACTTGCAGAAACGCAGCAGACGCTGACGCTGAACAGGCTGCGCGGGCGCATCGCCGTCCAGGTCGACGGCCAGATGAAGACCGGGCGCGACGTCGTCGTCGGCGCGATCCTCGGCGCCGACGAGTTCGGCTTCGCCACCGCGCCGCTGGTGGTCGAGGGCTGCATCATGATGCGCAAGTGCCACCTGAACACCTGCCCGGTGGGCGTGGCGACGCAGGACCCGGTGCTGCGCAGGAAGTTCGAGGGCAAGCCCGAGCACGTGGTGAACTACTTCTTCTTCGTTGCCGAGGAAGTGCGCGAGCTGATGGCGCAGCTCGGCGCGAGGACGATCGACGAGCTGATCGGCCGCAGCGAGCTGCTCGACCTGCGCAAGGGCATCGAGCACTGGAAGGCCAGGGGCCTCGATTTTTCCCGCGTCTTCGCCATGCCAAAATTGCCTTCCGAGGTTGCGCGCTTCCACTGCGAGCAGCAGAACCACGCACTTGAGAAAGCGCTCGACAACCGCCTCATCGAGCTCGCCGCGCCGGCGCTCGAGCGGCGCGAGAAGGTCACCATCGAGATGCCGATCCGCAACATCAACCGCACCGTCGGCACGATGCTGTCGCACCAGATCGCCAAGCGCTACGGTCACGAGGGCCTGCCGGAGGATACGATCCACGTGCGCTTCGCCGGCTCGGCCGGGCAGAGCTTTGGCGCCTTCCTGGCGCGCGGCGTGACGCTCGATCTGGTCGGCGATACCAACGACTACTGCGGCAAGGGATTGTCGGGCGGGCGCATCTCGGTGCAGCCCTCGCCCAAGTTCCGCGGCGAGCCGACCGAAAACATCATCACCGGCAACGTGGTGCTCTACGGCGCCATCGCTGGCGAGGCTTATTTCCGCGGCGTCGCGGGAGAGCGCTTCGCCGTGAGGAATTCCGGCGCCCGCGCCGTGGTGGAGGGCGTCGGCGACCACGGCTGCGAGTACATGACCGGCGGGACGGTCGTGGTGCTGGGCTCGACCGGACGCAATTTCGCCGCCGGCATGTCGGGAGGCTTTGCCTACGTACTCGACGCCGACGGCGAGTTCGCCAAACGCTGCAACATGGCGATGGTCGACCTGGAGCCGGTCGCCGATGCCCAGGATGAATCGGCGCTGAAACGTCTGATCGAGAATCACGCGCGCTACACGAACTCGAAACGCGCGGCGGAGATCCTCGAGAAATGGGTCCAGTACCGTCCGAAGTTCGTGAAGGTGTTCCCCAAGGAATATCGCCGCGCCCTGGCGGAGCTCGGACAAAAGAGAGTCGCCGCGTAGATGGGCAAAGTCACCGGGTTCCTCGAGCACGAGCGGCTCGAGGAGCCGCACGAACCTATCGAGAGCCGCAGGAAGCACTATCGCGAGTTCTACCTGCGCCTCGCCGACGAGGCCGCCGGCCTGCAGGGCGCGCGCTGCATGGATTGCGGCATCCCGTTCTGCATGGCGGGCTGCCCGG
This sequence comes from Burkholderiales bacterium, assembly GCA_035632815.1. Lineage (GTDB taxonomy): Bacteria > Pseudomonadota > Gammaproteobacteria > Burkholderiales > SG8-39 > SCGC-AG-212-J23. The sequence goes on from DASQGB010000150.1 coordinate 7,403, forward strand.
TGAACAACATCATCCCGGATTGGAACGACCTGGTGTACCGCCAGGACTGGAAGAGCGCGATCGAAACGCTGCACTCGACCAACAACTTTCCCGAGTTCACCGGCCGCATCTGCCCCGCGCCCTGCGAGGAAGCCTGCGTGCTGCGCATCAACGACGATCCAGTCAGCATCAAGTCGATCGAGCACGCCATCGCCGACAAGGCCTGGGAAGAGGGCTGGGTGAGGCCGCGCCCCGCGGCGCACAAGACCGGCAGGAAGGTGGCGATCGTCGGCTCCGGGCCGGCCGGCCTCGCCTGCGCGCAGCAACTCGCGCGCGCCGGCCACGACGTCACGGTTTTCGAGAAGAGCGACCGCATCGGCGGCCTCTTGCGCTACGGCATCCCGGACTTCAAGCTCGACAAGGGCGTGATCGACCGGCGGCTCGACCAGTTGCGCGCCGAGGGCGTCAAGCTGCGTGCCGGCGTCTTCGTCGGCGTGCAGCCGCCCGGTAAAGGGGTGGTAAACGACGCGCGCGAAACGATTTCTCCGGACAGATTGAAAGCCGAATTCGACGCGGTGGTGCTTTCTGCGGGCGCCGAGCATCCGCGCGACCTGCCGATTCCCGGACGCAGCCTCGCCGGCGTGCATTTCGCGATGGAATTCCTGCCGCTGCAGAATAAGCGCGTGGCCGGCGATGCCACCGTCCCCGAGCTATGGGCGAGCGGCAAGCACGTGGTGATCATCGGCGGCGGCGACACCGGCTCCGACTGCGTGGGAACCTCCAATCGCCATGGGGCGAAGTCGGTGACGCAGTTCGAGCTGCTGCCGATGCCGCCGGACGTCGAACGCAACCCGGTGTGGCCCTATTGGCCGACGCGGCTGCGCACTTCGTCTTCCCACGAAGAGGGTGTCAGCCGCGACTGGTCCATCGCCACCAAGGAGTTCATCGGGGGAGAGGGTGAAGCGAGCGGCGCTCTCAAGGCGCTCAAGACAGTCCGGCTGGAATGGAAAGACGGCAAGCCGCACGAAGTGCCCGGCTCGGCAACCGTGATCCCGGCCGAGCTGGTGCTGCTGGCGATGGGCTTCGTGTCGCCGCTGCAGTCGATGCTCGACGAGTTCGGCGTGCAGAAGGATGCCCGCGGCAACGCCAAGGCGGACACGGAGGGCGAGCGCGCCTACGCCACCTCGATGGGCAAGGTTTTCGCGGCCGGCGACGTTCGCCGAGGGCAGTCGCTCGTAGTATGGGCGATCCGCGAAGGGCGCCAGTGCGCCCGCGCGGTGGATGCATTCCTCATGGGGTCCTCGGAGCTGCCGCGCTGAGCGCAAGCGCGGCGAAGGACGCGAGCCAATGCTCGCCGACATAGTCGCCGCCCACGACGTGCGGTAGTGCCGCGGCGAGATGCCGCTCGGCAGCGTCCGCGTAGCCCAGCCGCCGCAGGCACCACGCCCTCGATAGCGATAGCCCGTCCAGATGGCTTTGTTTCGGATCGGTACGATCCGTCGGGGTGGGCACAGGCAGCGATACAACATCCGCGGGCAGGAATTCCGCGAACCAAGCCCTGAACTTCACCGGCTCGAGCACTTCCTGCATGAGCAGCGCTTCGACCAGCGCCGGCGAGAGGAAATCATCGAGCGATGGCTCGTACGCGAGCGGCGCATTTCGGTCCGCGCCGTACCACTTCACGGCGGCAGCCTTGATCTGCGTTTCCAGTTCCTGCTTGCCTTCAGAGCGCGCGTAGTCGAGTGCAAGAACGCAGGCGAAAGCGGTGTTGCCATGGCTGCCGGTGCGGATCGGATACGGCGAGACCTGCACGAAGCGCCCGAAGCGGCGCGCGAGCTCGCTCGCGAGCGGCGCCACCGACCAGCCGCGCGCCAGGCGGGCGAGCTCGGCCTCCAGCTCCAGCAGCCATGCCCAGCCGTAGGGCCGCTCGAAGCTGCGGCCGGCGGCCGAGTTGAAATACCGCAGCTCGGCAGCAATGCACTTTTCCGAAAGGTGCAGATCGAGCACCCGGGCAATTTGTTCGCCTTCCTTCAAATCCGGATGCAGCCGCAGGCAGCGCGCCAGCAGCCAGTGCATGTGCACCGCCGAATGCCAGTCGTAGCTGCCGTAGAAGGCGGGGTGCACGAGCCGCGGCGTCAATTCCTCGGTCGAGCCATTCAGCAGGTGGTCCAGCTTGCGCGGATACTCGCGCCGGACATTCGCCAGGGCGACGCGGGCAAGAGCGGCGGCGGTCTCGGGGTTCAATCTCGGGCGGACTCGGGGTTCGAAGAGGATCGTACGGTCCGCGATAGAATCAGGCAATGCCGTTGGATGTCATCGTCCTCGCCGCAGGCCTCGGAAAGCGCATGCGCTCGGAGCTGCCGAAGGTCCTGCACCCGCTCGGCGGCCGGCCCCTGCTCGCTCATGTGCTCGACACCGTGCGCGCGCTCGCGCCGCGCAGGACGCTGGTGGTGCACGGCCACGGCGCGGAGAGGGTGCGCGCCGCATTCGCCGGTTCCGCGCTCGATTGGGTGCTGCAGGCCGAGCAACTCGGCACCGGCCATGCGGTCATGCAGGCGCTTCCGCAGATCGGCGGTGACGGCGACGTGATCGTGCTGTACGGCGACGTGCCTCTGGTCAGGCCGCAGAGCCTGCGTCGCCTGCTCGAGGCTTCGCGCGACGGCCTCGCGCTGCTTAGCGCCGAGGTGCCGCAAGCGCAGGGCTACGGGCGCATCGTGCGCGACCAGGCGGGGCGCGTGGCGCGCATCGTCGAGCAGAAGGACGCCTCGAGCGCCGAGCGCGCGATCCGCGAGATCAACGCCGGCTTCTATGCGCTTAGCGCGCAGCGGCTGTCGGCCTGGCTGAAAAAGATCACCAATCGCAACGCGCAGAAGGAGTACTACCTCACCGACATCGTCGCCCTGGCGGCCGCCGACGGCGTGCCGGTGGCCGGCGTGAAGGTGGATGATCCCTGGGAGGTCGCGGGCGTCAATTCGAAGCAGGAGCTGGCGGCGCTGGAGCGCGTTCTCCAGTCTCGTGAAGCAAATCGGTTGCTCGAGGCGGGCGTGACGCTCGCCGACCCGGCGCGCATCGACGTGCGCGGCGAGCTTTCTTGCGGGCGCGATGTGTCGATCGACGTCAACTGCGTGTTCGAGGGACGGGTGGCGCTCGGCGACGAAGTTCGCGTCGGCCCGAACTGCGTCCTGCGCGACGTTACCGTCGCGGCCGGCAGCGAAGTCCTCGCCTTCTCGCACCTCGAGGAGGCCGAGATCGGCGCGCGCTGCCGCGTCGGGCCGTTCGCCCGCCTGCGGCCGGGGGCGAGCCTCGCCGACGAGGTGCACGTCGGCAACTTCGTCGAGGTCAAGGCGAGCCGCCTGGGCATCGGCTCCAAGGCAAATCACCTGTCCTACATCGGCGACAGCGAGGTCGGCGCGCGCGTCAATGTCGGCGCGGGCACCATCACCTGCAACTACGACGGCGTCGCCAAGCACCGCACGATCATCGAGGATGACTGTTTCATCGGCTCGGACGCCACGCTGGTGGCGCCGCTGCGCATCGCGCGCGGCTCCTATATCGGCGCCGGGTCGACGATCACCAAGGACACGCCCGCCGGGCAGCTCACCGTCGCGCGAGCCCGGCAGGCCTCCATTCCATCCTGGAAACCGCCGAAGAAGAAGGGCTGAAGCCATGTGCGGTATCGTCGGCGCCGCCGCGCGGCGCGACATCGTCCCGATTCTCGTAGAGGGCCTGCGCCGCCTGGAATACCGCGGCTACGACTCGTGCGGCGTTGCCGTCATGAAGGACGGCGGCATCGGACGCATCCGCAGCGTGGCGCGCGTCAGCGATTTGGCAGTTCAGGTAAAGGAAAAACACCTGACCGGGGTGACGGGGATCGCGCATACCCGCTGGGCGACGCACGGCGCGCCGGCCACCGAGAACGCGCACCCGATCGTTTCGCGCGGCGACATCGCGCTGGTGCACAACGGCATCATCGAGAACCACGACGAGCTGCGCGCGGAGCTGCGCGCGCGCGGCTATGAATTCGACAGCCAGACCGACACCGAGGTCATCGCCCACCTGGTGCACAGCCTCTATGGCGGCGACCTGCTCGAAGCGGTGCGCGGCGCGGTCAAGCGGCTGCACGGTGCCTATGCCATCGCGGTGGTCAGCAGCAGGGAGCCCGGCCAGGTGGTGGGCGCCCGCGCCGGCAGCCCGCTGGTCGTCGGGGTCGGCGACGGCGAATACTTTCTCGCCTCGGACGCGATGGCGCTCGCCGGGGCCACCGACCGGATCGCCTACCTCGAGGAAGGCGACGTGGTGGCGATCGGCAACGAGGGCTGGCGCGTCGTCGACCGCGATGGCCGGCCGGCGTCGCGCGCGCCGCGCACCGTCAATACCGCCGGGGCGGCCGTGGAGCTGGGGCCGTACCGGCATTTCATGCAGAAGGAGATCTTCGAGCAGCCGCGCGCAGTGGCGGATACGCTGGAAAGCGTCGCCTCGATCACGCCGGCGCTGTTCGGCGACGACCAGACTCTCGAGACCGTCGATTCGGTCCTGATCCTGGCGTGCGGCACGAGCTACCACGCGGGACTAGTGGCGCGCTACTGGGTGGAGGGAATAGCCGGCATCCCGTGCAATGTGGAGATCGCCAGCGAATACCGCTATCGGCCGAGCGTCCCCAACCCGCGCGCGCTGGTAGTCGCGATTTCGCAATCCGGCGAGACGGCCGATACGCTGGCCGCCCTCGGCCATGCGCAGTCGCTCGGCCAGCAGCGCACGCTTGCGGTGTGCAACGCGGCGACCAGCGCGATGATGCGCATGACGCAGCTTGGCTTCCTGACCCACGCCGGCGTCGAGATCGGGGTCGCCTCGACCAAGGCCTTCACGACCCAGCTGACGGCGCTTTTTCTGCTTGCATTGACGCTCGCAAAGCTCCGCGGGCGTTTGGATGCGGAACAAGAAGCAAGCTACCTCAAGGCCCTGCGTCATCTGCCCGTCGCGCTGGCCGCGGTGCTGGCGCTCGAGCCGCAGATCATCGCCTGGTCGGAGCGCTTCGCGCGGAAGGATCACGCGCTGTTCCTGGGCCGCGGGCTGCACTACCCGATCGCCGCGGAAGGAGCGCTCAAGCTGAAGGAGATCTCCTACATCCACGCCGAGGCCTACCCGGCGGGCGAGCTCAAGCACGGGCCGCTTGCCCTGGTCACCGGCGAGATGCCGGTGGTGACCGTAGCGCCGAACGACGCGCTGCTGCAGAAGCTCAAGTCCAACATGCAGGAGGTGCGCGCCCGCGGCGGCGAGCTGTACGTGTTTGCAGATGCCGACACCCGCATCGCCTCCGCCGCGGGCATCAACGTCGTGCGCCTGCCCGAGCACTATGGCCTGCTTTCGCCGATCCTGCACGTGGTGCCGCTGCAACTGCTCGCCTACCACACCGGATTGGCCCGTGGCAGCGACGTCGACAAACCGCGCAATCTGGCCAAGTCCGTTACTGTGGAATAATCTTGTCGCCTATTAGAGGAGGGTAATCATGCGTATCAGGACTCTGGCGGCCGCCCTGGCTGCCGCGGGGGCGTTTGCGGGGAACGCGAGCGCGCAGGTCGAGATCCAGTGGTGGCACTCGATGACCGGCGCTCTCGGCGACCGCGTCAACGGCTTCGCCAACGATTTCAACGCCGGCCAGAAAGAATACAAGATCGTCCCTGTGTTCAAGGGCCAGTATCCGGAATCGCTGACCGCGGCCATCGCCGCGTTTCGCGCCGGCAACCCGCCGCATATCCTGCAGGTGTTCGAAGTCGGCACCGCCACCATGATGGCGGCCAAGGGGGCCATCAAGCCGGTCTACCAGATGATGAAGGAGGCCAACGAGCCCTTCGATCCCAAGCTCTACCACCCGGCGGTGGCCGGGTATTACACCGATCCCAAGGGAAACCTGCTGTCGATGCCTTTCAACAGCTCGACGCCGGTGTTCTACATCAACAAGGATGCGTTCAAGAAAGCCGGCCTCGATCCCGAGAAGGCGCCGAAGACCTGGAAGGAGTTCTCGAGCAGCGCGGAAAAGCTCAAGGCTTCGGGCCAGCAGTGCGTCTATACCACCGGGTGGCCGTCGTGGGTGCATGTCGAGAACTTCAGCGCCTGGCACAACCTGCCGATCGGCACCAAGGAAAACGGCATCGCCGGCTTCGATACCGAGTTCAAGATCAATTCGCCGGACCATATCAAGCATGTCGCGATGCTCGCGGACTTCGCCAAGAAAGGCTGGTTCACCTACGCCGGCCGCAGAAACGAAGCCGAAGCGCGCTTCTTCAGCGGCGAGTGCGCGATGCTGACCTCGAGCTCGGCGGCGCAGGCCAACATCCGCAAGAACGCCAAGTTCGAATTCTCGGTGAACTTCCTGCCCTACAACGACGACATCAAGGGCGCGCCGCAGAACTCGATCATCGGCGGCGCGACGCTGTGGGTATTCAGCGGCAAGAAACCCGAGGAGTACAAGGGCATTACGAAGTTCTTCACTTATCTTTCGCGCACCGACGTGCAGGCCAAGTGGCACCAGGAGACGGGTTACGTGCCGATCACCAATGCCGCTTATGAGGCGACCAAGAATTCGGGCTACTACGAGAAGAACCCGGGCACCGACATCGCCAATCGCCAGCTAGGCAACAAGCCCCCGACGGGGAACTCGAAAGGCCTGCGCTTCGGCAACTACGTGCAGGGACGCGAGGTCATCGAGGAAGAGCTGGAGCAGGTATTCGCCGGCAAGAAAGACGCCAAGGCGGCGATGGACGACGCGGTGCGCCGCGGCAACGAGATTCTGCGCAGGTTCCAGGCCGCCAACAAGTAGCCGGGAGCCACGCCGGGCCATGGAAAAGCGGGTGGTCTTCCGCTCGGCGTGGCTGCCTTATGCGCTGGTGGCGCCGCAGATCGCGGTCACCATCGTGTTTTTCTTCCTGCCGGCAGTACAGGCCGCCTGGTACTCGCTCCAGCTGCAGGACGCATTCGGCCTGCACACCGAGTTCGTCGGCTTGCTCAACTTCACCAGGCTGTTCGAGGATCCCCACTACCTCGCTTCCTTCAAGACGACGGCGGTGTTCAGCGTGCTGGTGGCCGGCAGCGGCATCGCGATATCGCTCCTGCTCGCCACCATGGCCGACCGCGTGCTGCGCGGCGCGCTCGCCTACAAGACCCTCCTGATCTGGCCGTACGCGGTGGCCCCTGCCGTGGCCGGCGTGCTATGGGCGTTTCTGTTCGCGCCGTCGGTCGGCATCGCGAGCTACGTGCTGCGGCAGAACGGGGTCGACTGGAACTGGGTGATCAAGGAGGATCAGGCGATGCTGCTGGTGGTGCTGGCGGCGACCTGGAAGCAGATCAGCTACAACTTCCTGTTCTTCCTGGCCGGGTTGCAATCGGTGCCGCGCTCGCTGATCGAAGCCGCGGC
>DASQGB010000151.1:0-8204 GCA_035632815.1 Burkholderiales bacterium
GTACAGCTTCCCGATCTCGTCGATAACCCCCATGGGTCACGCGTGCTTTTGCTTGACTTCGCCGTTGGCGAAGTCTTCGCGAATGCGCGTAGGCTGCAGGGCCCCTGCCTGCTCGAGGATCGGATAGGCGACCGAGCAGATATGCGAGTTGATGCGCTTGAAGTCGTTGACGATGTCGAGGTGCAGCGAGCTGGTCTCGATCGACTGCACCGTAAGTCCCGCGAGACGGTTCAGGTGCGTGTCGTAGTACTGCTGCTCCAGGCGCCGGAATTCAACCTTCGTCGCGAGAAGCCGCTGCGCGCTCTTCAGGTCGGAGTTGAGGAATACGTTCATCCCCAGCCGCAGGTTCGCGACCAGGCGCGCATGCATGTCGGCGATCTCGGCCATGCCGGCTTCCGAGAACTCGAGGCGGTGGGCGATCTTCTTCGCCACCAGCTCATCGAGTATCCGCTCGATGATGTCCCCGACATGCTCCATGTTGATGGTGAACGAGATGATGTCGGCCCAGCGCCGCGCGTCGCGCTCGTCGAGCGCCTCGCGGCCGATCTGGGTCAGGTACAGCTTGATCGAGGTATAGAGCCCGTCGACGTCGTCGTCCATGCGGCGGATCTGGCGCGCGAGCAGCGCATCGTTGGTCCTGATCACCGTCAGCAGGCCGGCCAGCATGGTCTCGATGATGTCGCCGATGCGCAGCACCTCGCGCGCGGCGTTGGAAGTGGCGATCGCCGGCGTTTCCAGCGCCGCAGCGTCCAGGTGCCGGGGGACCACGCGCTGATCCTTCTGCGGGTCGTCGGGCAGCAGCCGCTCGGTGAGGCGGGCAACCGGCGCGGTGAACCAGATCAGGGTCGCCGCGATCAGCAAATTGAACGTGGTGTGGAAATTGACGATCAGGCGCTGCGGATCCGGGTCAAGCGCCGTCAGCAGGCCCTGGATCCAGCCCAGGAGCAGCACCGTCAGGACGCAGCCGGCGAGCTTGAACACCAGGTTGCCGAACGCGAGGCGCCGGCTGGCGGGGCCGGCGCCCGAGGTGGCGAGCACCGCGAGGATGCCGCTGCCCAGGTTCGCGCCAATGACCAGGAACAGCCCCACCTGGATACTGATGAGGCCGCTACCCACGAAGGCCGCGGTAAGCAGCACGGTGGCGAGGCTCGACCACGCCAGCATGGTGAAGAGGGCCCCGATCAGCATGTCGAGCAGCGGGTCTCCCGAGAGCGAACCGAAGATCACCTTGACGCCCGCCGTGCCGGCGAGCGGCCGCGCCGCCTCCAGGATGATCTGCAGGGCGAGAATGATCAGGCCCAGGCCGATCGCGATGCGGCCCATCTGCCCGGCGCGCGTGGCCTTGCGCGACAGGTGAAACAGCACGCCCACGCCGATCAGCAGCGGCGACAGCCACGAAAGGTCGAGCGAGAACACCTGCACCACCAGGCTGGTGCCGACGTCGGCGCCGAGCATGATGGCGAGCGCCGGCGCCAGCGCCATCAGGTTCTGGCCTACGAAGGAGCCGGTGATGAGCGCAGTCGCGGTCGAGGACTGCACCAGCCCGGTGACGCTGAGACCGGCGAGGAACGCGGTGAAGCGGTTGGTGACGCTTTGCGCAAGCACGCGTCGGAGGCTGCCGCCGAGCACGCGCAGCACGCCGGAGCGCACGATATGCGTGCCCCAGACCAGCAGCGCGATTCCCGACAGGATGCTGACCAGCGTTTGCATGCGCTAGGCTCTCCTTACCACGGCAGCGAGTACGTCTTTACGTTGGTAAAACTTTTCATCGCCTCGACCACGCCTTCCTTGTAGCCCAGGCCCGAGTCCTTGATACCGCCGAACGGCGTCGACTCGAGCCGGTAGCCCGGCACTTCCCAGATGTTGACCGAGCCGACGTTGAGCTCCGAGACGAATTTCGTCACGTAGTCCATGCGGTTGGTGCACACGCCCGAGGACAGGCCGTACGCCGTGCCGTTGACGATGCGCACTGCGTCGTCGGCATCCTTGAAGCGGATCACCGGCGACACCGGGCCGAACGTCTCCTCGCGTACCAGCTCCATGTCCGGCGTCACCCGATCCACAACGGTAGGCGAGTACGACGCGCCGCTGCGCCGGTTGCCGACGAGCAGCTTCGCGCCGCGGCTGCAGGCGTCGTTGACGCGAGCTTCAAACAGCTTTGCCGCCTGCTCGCTGATCACCGTTCCCATGTCGACGTTCGGGTCGAGCGGATCGCCGAACGACCAGTCTTTGGTTTTCTCAACCAAAGCCTCTATAAAAGAATCTGCGACGCGTTCATGCACAAGAATGCGCTTCACCGCGGTGCAGCGCTGGCCGGAATTCTTGTACGAGCCGGCCGCGGCGAGCGCGGCCGCCTTCGCCACATCGGCGTCCTCCATCACCACCAGCGGGTCGTTACCGCCAAGCTCGAGCACCATGCGCTTGTAGCCCGCCTTCGAGGCGATGTATTTGCCGATCGCCACCCCGCCGGTGAAGGTGATCATGTCGGAGTCGGTATTGGTGATCATCTCGTCGGCGATCTCCTTCGGATCGCCGGTGATCACCGAGAGCATCGGCGGCGGCAGGCCGGCCTCGTAGAGCACATCGGCGAGCAGCAGCGCGGCGAGCGGCGTCTTTTCCGTGGGCTTCAGCACCATGCGGCTGTTGGTGGCCACCGCGGGGGCCACCTTGTGGATCACCTGATTGAGCGGATGGTTGAACGGCGTGATCGCCGAGATGGCGCCGAGCAGGGGCTCGCGCAGCGTGTACACCTTGCGGCTCTTGCCGTGGTGCGTGAGGTCGCAGGAGAACACCTGGCCGTCGTCGACCAGGGCCTGGTTCGCCGCGAACAGCAGCACGTCGCTCGCGCGCCCGACCTCGTAGGTCGAGTCCTTCAGGCAAAGGCCGGACTCGAGGGTGATGCCGCGCGCGATGTCGTCGCGGCGCGCGGCGATGATCTCGCCGGCGCGCATCAGGATCCGGTAGCGCTCGTAGCGCGTGAGCTTCGGCTTGTATTCCCGCGCGATGCGGAACGCCCGGCGCACGTCCTCGATGGTGGCCTTCGGCACCGTGGCGACGATTTCACCGGTGTAGGGATAGCGGACCTCGATGACGCGGTCGCGATATACCCTTTCGCCGGCAATCCTCAGGGCCTCGCGGCGCGCTTCGTTCTTCAGCACCGCGCTCATGCAATCACCTTCTCTTCCACATGGTTCAACGCGAGATCGAAGGCGTCGAAATTGCGCAGGCGCGGGCCGGCAGCGACGCCCGAAAGCCTGCGGTTGAACAGCAGCGGCACGCGCTGCTCGGAAACCCCGCCGTGCGAGCGCAACGGCTCGTTGAGGCCCGACAGGTCGTGGCGCGCTTTGCTCGTGCCGATCACCACGTGCCGCGTGCTCACCACCACGAGATCGCCGATGCGGTCCGGCGGCAGCTCGAAGCGGCGTGCGGCCTCTTCGCGGTCCAGCACGAGCTCGATTCCGGGCAAGGCGGATATTTTTTTCTTCAGATTTTCATTCGCTTTTACATACACCGTTGCAAAAGACCCGAGCGCACCGTGGTGCACCACGTACGGATCGGTGATCGGCAGGATCACGCGCGCGGCGCCGGTCCCCAGCCAGCCGTCGAGCGCGTCCTGCAGGTAGATCACGTCCGGCGAGCCGTCGGCGCGGTGCTTCGCGTTCATGCCGTGGTCCGCCGTGAGCGCGATGGTTGCTCCCAGCGCGTCGAGCCGTGCGAGGTAGCGGTCCATCATGGCGTAGAAGGCGTTCGCCGCCGGCGTGCCCGGCGCCGCCTTGTGCTGCACATAATCGGTCGTCGAGAGGTACATCAAGTCGGGCCGGTCGCGCTCCATCAGCTTGACGCCCGCGGCGAAGACGAACTCCGACAGCTCGGCGCTGTAGACCGACGGCACAGGCATGCCCACGAGCTCGACCGTCGCCGCGTCCGCCTTCTCTGCCGAAAAGCAGATGCCTTTCAGCTTGTGGCCGAGCAACCGGCTCAGCTTGTCCTTGGCCGTGATCACCACGACCTTCGCGCCGGCGTCGGCGAAGGCCGCGAGCAGCGTGCCGCAGCGCAGGTACTTCGGGTCGTTCATCATCACTTCGGCGCCCGCCTCGCGGTCGAAGAAGTAGTTGCCGCAGATGCCGTGCACCGAGGGCGGCACCCCGGTGACGATCGACAGGTTGTTGGGATTGGTGAACGAAGGCACCACGCAGTCGGCTTCCAGCGCCGTGCCGGCAGCCTGCATGCGGGCGAGGAACGGTGCGACCCCTGCGCGCACCGCTTCGGGGATGTAGGCGGGCTCGCTGCCGTCGACACACACGACGACCAGCGGACGGTCCATCCAGCGATACGTCCTGCCATTCACGCTTACCGGTTGCATATCGCGCCTATTCCTTGTTCTGGGCCTTGTGCATGCGCTTGCGGCTTGCGCGCACGTGCTCGCGCATGCGCCGGCCCGCGCTCTCGGCCTCCCCCGACTCGATCGCGCGCACGATGGCGCGGTGCTCGTCGTTCGACACCGGAAGGCCGCCGCCCGCGGTGAGCCCCTTCAGGCGGAACAGATGCAGCTCCTTGATCAGCCGCCGGTAGGTGGCCACCAGCTTCGCGTTCCCGGTCGCCTCGACCAGCGTGTCGTGGAAGCGCAGGTTGAGCATGTGATAGCTCGCCGCATCGCCGCTCGCCGCGGCGCGATCCATCTCGTCGAGCAGCGCGTGCACCGCCTTGCGCGGCGCGCCGTCGAAGCGCTTGGCGAGGCGCCGGCCGACGAGCTCGTCGAGCGCCTCGCGCAGGTCGTAGATCTCGTCGGCCTCCGCGACCGAGATCTCGCGCACGAATACGCCGCGGTTCTTCTCCAGGCGCAGCAGGCCAGACTCCTCGAGCCCGCGCAGCGCCTCGCGCACCGGGCCGCGGCTGACGCGAAAGCGCACCGCGAGCGCGCTCTCGTTCACCCGCTCGCCCACGCAAAGCTCGCCGGCGAGGATCATGCGCTCGACCTCGCGCGCCACCAGCATCGGCAGCGAGTTCGACTGGACGAGCTCAAGGGAGGTCGGAATGGAAGCCGGACTGTTCAAGGCAGCGATTTTCCGCGCTCCGATCGCAAACTGTCAACAGTTTACGATCTAAGCGTAGAGCTTCTTCCGCTCGGGATCGTAGGGCACGCGCTCGCCGGTGCGCGCCGCGTAGCGCACGCCGAAGCTCTCGATCTCGAATCCTCTTGTGCCCGCCAGCTCGGTAGGCACGAAGCCGTAGGCGATCGATTTGCCGATGGTGTGGCCGAAGCCGCCGCTCGTGACCGTTTCGATCACCTTGCCTTCGTGGAGGATGGCTTCGCCACCGTGCAGCGGCACGAAGCCGTCCATCAGGAAGCAGGTGAGCTTTCGCTTCACGCCTTCGCGTTTGACGCGCTGAAGTGCGGAGCGCCCCACGAACTCGCCCTTCTCCAGCGCCACCGCAAAACCGAGACCGGCTTCGTAGGGATTCGTATCCGGCGAGAGCTCGCTGCTCCAGTAGCGATAGCCCTTCTCCAGGCGCAGCGAATCGAGCGCGCGGTAGCCGGCGTTGGCGACACCGAGGTCTCGGCCCGCGTCCCACAGCGTCTCGTAGAGATGCAACGCGTATTCGCTCGGCACGTGCAGCTCCCAGCCGAGCTCGCCCGCGTAAGTCACGCGCAACGCGAGCACTGGCGCATAGCCGACGCGGATCTCGCGGCCGGCCAAGTAGGGGAATGCGGCGTTCGAAACGTCTTCCTGCGAGACCCGCGCAAGCAGGTCCCGCGACCGGGGGCCTTGCACGTTGATGACGGCCCGAGAGGAAGTGACGTCAGAAAACCTTACCCCCTCGGGCAGCTGCTGGCCGATCCAGTGGCCGTCCCTCACGCCAAAGCCCGACCCGGTGACGATATAGAAGCGGTCGGCGGCCAGGCGCACCACGGTGAGGTCGGCCTCGATGCCGCCGCGCTCGTTGCAGAGCTGTGTGTAGACCACCGTGCCGTCGGGGCGGTCGAGATCGTTGGCGACGACACGTTGCAGCGCCTCGAAGGCGCCGCGCCCGGTGAGCTCGAGCTTGCTGAACGAGCTGAGATCGAACAGCGCCACGCGCTCGCGCGCCGCGCGGTGCTCGGCGGCGACGTGCTCGAACCAGTTGGGCTTCGCCTCGAAGCTCGGCTGCTCGACCGGCTCGACGCCGCTCGGCGCGAACCAGTTGGGCCGCTCCCAGCCGAACTTGGAGCCGTAGACCGCGCCGCGCTCCTTGAGCAGCGGCCATAGCGGGCTGCGGCGCGCATCGCGCGCAACCGTCAACTCCTCGCCCGGGTAGTGCAGCTTGTAATAGGAACCGTAGGCGTGCACCGCGCGCTCGTGCAGTGCGCGCGAGCCGGCGTGAAAATCGCCGAAGCGGCGCAGGTCGAAGGGCCACAGGTCCATCTCCGGGGTACCCTGCACGATCCACTCGGCCATCGCGCGGCCGGCGCCGCCGGCGGCGGCGATGCCCGAGGTGAAGCCGCAGGCGACGAAGACGTTGTCGCGCTCGATCGCCTGGCCCATGATCGGCTCGCCGTCGGGCGAGACCGGGATCGGGCCGTTGATGAGCTGGCGCAATCCCAGCTCGGCGAACGCCGGGATGCGCTCGGCCGTGGCGAGCGCGATCTCCTCGAAGCGGTCCATGTTCGGCGGCAGCAGCTGCTGCCCGAACTCGAACGGCACGCCATTGGCGTGGAACGCCGGCGTGCCCATCTCCCAGCCGCCGACGGCGAAGCCGCCCACCTCCGGCTTGAGGTAGAAATTCTTGTCGGGATCGCGCAACGTCGGCAGCTTCGGGTCGCGCTCCTTCATCGGCTCGGTGACGACGTACTGGTGCTCGAGCGCGGCCGCGGGGATGCGCACGCCCATCAGCTTGCCCACGTCGCGTGACCAGATGCCCGCGGCGATGACGACGGTCTCGCAACTAATGGGGCCCTTGTCCGTCAACACCTTTGCAATTCTTCTTTTATCGAAATCAAACCCGGTGACGAGCGTCTCCTGCATGATGCGCACCCCGCCCGCGCGCGCGCCCTTTGCGAGTGCCTGGGTGAGGCTCGAGGGATCGACGTAGCCGTCGCTCGGCACCCAGGCCGCGCCGGCGACGCCTTCGAGGGTGATGTAGGGAAACCTGGCCTGCGCCTCCCTGGGCGAGATCAGCTCCATCTCGAAGCCGAAGCCGCGCGCGGTGGTGGCGGCGCGCTTGAGCTCCGACCAGCGCTCGGCCGACGAGGCGAGGCGCACGCTGCCGACCTCGTGCCAGTCGATCGCCTGGCCGGTCTCGCGCTCGAGCGTGCGGTAGAGCGCCACGCTGTTCTGCATCAGGCGCGTCAGGTTGCGCTTGCTGCGCAGCTGCCCGACCAGGCCCGCGGCGTGCCATGAGGAGCCGTGAGTCAGCTGCGCCTTCTCGAGGAGCAGCACGTCGCGCTCGCCCGCCCGTGCGAGGTGGTAGGCGATCGAGCAGCCGATCGCGCCGCCGCCGATGATGACGATACGGGCGTTCAGACGCTCGCCCCGGCCGCGAGCGTTTTCACGTACCAGCGGACGAAGGCGTCGACGTTGTACTCCTTGTATTTCGAGTACGGCCCCGGCTCGTAAGCCGTCGAATCGACTCCCTTCTGCTGCCGCTCGCAGATCGCCCAGTCCTGCTCCGAGGTGAGCTGCCAGAACGGCATGAGCTTGCCGAGCTCGTAGTCGCGGCCCTCCACCGCGTCCTCATGCACCAGCCAGGACACGCGGGCGAGCGTCTTGCGCGGCCCTGCCGGCAGGAGCAGCGTGCTCACACCGTGGTCGCAGCTCGAGTGGTTCCAGAAGTTGGGCAGCGTGCGCACGCGCATCGTGCCGACATCGGGGTCACCGTAAGCGCCCATCAGGGTCGACACCTGCCTGCCGTCCATCGATTCGCTGACCCAGCCTTCAGTCAGGGCGGTGCGGTTGGCCGAGAACCAGACGCCGCGCTCCGCGTCGGGGAACGGCGCCATTCCGGTCTCCCGGTGCGACACGGCGAGTCCCGCGGCCGCCCACTTCGCCTCGCTGCGGGCGATCGCGCGGTCGATCGCCGCGCGCACCTCGGCGGAGGTGTCGTCGGCGTTGTAGTGGTCCCAGTTCGCCTTGATGTACTGCGGATGGTTGATGTTGCAGTGGAAGCACTCGCGATTGTTCTCCCACACCAGCTTCCAGTTGGCGGCGATCTCGTAGTCGACGCTC
>DASQGB010000152.1:0-18210 GCA_035632815.1 Burkholderiales bacterium
GCTGCGCTACGACGGCCCCATCGGCGCGCAGGTGCGCATCGTCCGGGATGCCGGCGTGCTGCACGGCAGGACGCTGAAGCCGGGCGAGCGGGTGTTTCTGATGATGAATGCAGCGAACCGCGACCCTCGCGCCTATCCCGATCCGGATCGCCTCGACCTTACGCGCCACGGCGTGCCGCACCTCACTTTCGGCTACGGCGCTCACATCTGCCTCGGATTTCCGCTTGCGCGGCTCGAGGGGCAGATCGGGCTGCCCGCAGTGCTGGCGCGCTGGCGCCACATCGAGCTCGCGGCCGATCGGCTGGACTGGCTCGATTCCATGGTCCTGCGCGGGATGAAGGCGATGCCCGTAGCCGTGAGGGCGTGAGCGCCGACCACCTGCCGCAGCGGCTGTGGTGGCTGCTGGCGGGCCTGATCCTCGCCTGGGGCTTCAACTGGACTGCCATGAAGGTGGCGTTGTCCGAAGTCGGCCCGTGGACCTTCCGCATGCTCTGTCTCGGCCTCGGTTCGGCGGTGCTGTTCATCGTGCTGCGCGCCGGCGGCGAGCGCATCCCCTCGCCGGCCGGACAGTGGGGCAGGCTGACGCTGCTCGCCTTCTTCAACATTACCCTGTGGAATCTTCTGGTGGCGTTCGGCTTGATGAGCATTCCTTCAGGGCGCGCGGCAATCCTCGCCTACACCATGCCCCTGTGGGCGATTCCGCTCTCGGTCTGGATGCTGGGCGAGCGCCTGACGCGGCTCAAGATGGCGGGGCTGCTGCTCGGCATGGGCGGACTCGCGCTGCTGGTCGGCGACGACATTGGAAGTCTCGGATCCGTGTTTATCGTCGGCGCTGCCGTTTCCTGGGCCATCGGCTCGGTGCTGCAAAAGCGCTACCCGGTATCGATGAACGCGGGCGCGTATACCGCATGGATGATGTTGATCGGTGGCGTGCCGATCGTCGTGGGCGCGCTCGCTTTCGAAGACCCGCGCGCGCTGGCCGCCATCAGCGTCTGGCCGGCGCTCGGCGTCGCCTACAACGTCTTCGTCAGCTTCGCGTTTGCGTACTGGGCATGGATCAAGATCGCGACGTCAGTATCGGTGACGGTGTTCTCGCTCAGCATGCTGCTTGTTCCCGCCGTCGGCGTCATCAGCGGCATGCTGTTCCTGGGAGAGCGGCCGGCGTGGACCGAGTACGCTGCGCTGATCCTTATCCTGGGGTCGCTGCTTACGGTGGTGGTTCCGCCGCGCGGCGCGCGGGGATGAGCGTTGAGTCCCAGTTGCGCACCGCTTCGCTTAGGTCCTCGGTCTCGGCCTGCCCTAAAAAAGTGAGCGCGCGACGCAATTCGCGTCCCGGCCTGGAGACGTCCAGCGGCCGCGCGCCGGTCAGCTTCGAAAGCTTCTCGCCCGCCGCGTCAACCGCCACCGGAATGTGCAGGTAGCGCGGGGCCGCGTAGCCGAGCAGCTGCTGCAGATGGATTTGCCGCGCAGTCGAATCGAGCAGGTCGGCCCCGCGCACCACGTCGGTGACGCCTTGTGCGGCGTCATCGACCACTACCGCCAGCTGGTAGGCGAACAGCCCGTCCGCGCGATACAGGACGAAGTCGCCGACTTCGCGGCCTAGCGGCTGCTCCCGCAAGCCCTGCACCCGGTCGTGAAAGCGCACCGTCGTATCCCCGGTCCGTAGCCGCAGCGCGCGCCGCGCCTTGCCTTGCGGCAGGCCGTCGCGGCAAGTGCCGGGATAGATCAGCGCGCCGTCCGCGGCCAGTCCCAGCGAGGAATCGGCGATCTCGCGGCGCGTGCAGCCGCACCAAAACATCCACTTTTCCAGAGACTGCAGCGCCTCGCGGTACAGCAGCTCCCGCTGGCTCTGATAGAGGACCTCTCCATCCCAGTCCAGCCCGAGGCGCTGCAGCGCATGCAGGATCTCGTCGGCTGCGCCGGCCTGGCAGCGCGGCCGGTCTAGGTCTTCGACGCGCACCAGCCACCGTCCCGCGGCAGCGCGTGCGTCCAGCCAGCTCGCCAGCGCGGCGAGCAGCGATCCGAAGTGCAGCGGCCCGCTCGGCGATGGCGCGAACCGGCCTGTCACCATGATGTCTAGAGTACACTGCCCCCTTTTTTTCGCGAGGACCGCAATGGCGACGCTGGACCTGACCCAGGAGAACTTCGAGCAGACCGTCAACGACAATGCCATGGTGGTCGTCGACTTCTGGGCGCCCTGGTGCGGCCCGTGCAAGGGTTTCGCGCCGGTCTACGAGAAAGCCTCCGAGGCGCACGCCGACGTGGTGTTCGCCAAGGTCAACACCGACGAGCAGCAGGAGCTCGCCGGCTCCTACGGCATCCGCTCCATCCCGACGCTCGTGGTATTCCGCGAGAAATTGATTCTGTTCCAGCAGGCCGGCGCCCTGCCGGGGACCGCGCTCGAGCAGGTGATCACGCAGGCGAAGGCGCTCGATATGGCCAAGGTGCGCGAGGAGCGGAAGAGCCAGGAGCAAAAGCAGAACGAGAAATGAAGCAGGTGCTAATCTTCGACCTCGATGGCCGGCACCCGCATCGAGAAGGATAGCTTCGGCCCGATCGAGGTTCCCGCGGACCGACTGTGGGGCGCGCAGACCGAGCGCAGCCTGCGCTTTTTCCGCATTTCCAGCGAGCGCATGCCGCTCCCCGTGGTTTATGTCCTGGCGCTGGTGAAGAAGGCGGCGGCCGCGGTCAACGCCGAGCTCGGCCTGCTGCCCGAGGCCAAGGCCCAGGCGATCCGCCGCGCGGCCGACGAGGTGCTCGGCGGGCGCCACGACGAGGAATTTCCGCTCGTCGTATGGCAGACCGGTTCGGGTACGCAGACCAACATGAACGTAAACGAAGTGCTGGCCAATCGCGCCTCCGAGCTGCTGGGCGGCGAGCGCGGCCAGAAGCGCCTGGTCCATCCCAACGACGACGTCAACCTCGGCCAGTCCTCGAACGACGTATTCCCGACCGCGATGCACATTGCAGCGGCGCTCGCTCTCAATGAAGGGGTCGTGCCGGCAATCGAAGCCCTGAAAAGCACGCTTGCCCAAAAGCGCGATGCGTTCGCGCAGATCATCAAGATCGGCCGCACGCATCTGCAGGATGCCACGCCGCTTTCGCTCGGCCAGGAATTCTCGGGCTATGTGGCGCAGCTCGAGCACGCGCAACTCGCCGTCGGCAGCACGCTGCCGGGCCTTTGCGAGCTCGCGATCGGCGGCACCGCCGTCGGCACCGGCCTCAACACGCATGCGCAGTTCGCCGCCCGGGTATGCCGCGAAGTGGCGCGCGAGACCGGCATGCCGTTCACGGAGGCGAAGAACAAATTCGCCGCACTGGCGGGGCACGAGGCGCTGGTGTTCGCGCACGGCGCGCTCAAGACGCTCGCCGCTGCGCTGTCCAAGATCGCCAACGACGTGCGCCTGCTCGCTTCGGGCCCGCGCTCGGGGCTCGCCGAGCTGCGCATTCCGGAGAACGAGCCGGGCAGCTCGATCATGCCCGGCAAGGTGAATCCGACGCAGGCCGAGGCGCTCACCATGCTGTGCGCGCAGGTGATGGGAAACGACGTCGCGGTCAACATCGGCGGCGCGTCGGGCCATCTCGAGCTCAATGTCTACAAGCCGATGATCATCCACGCCTTCCTGCAGAGCGCCCGGCTGCTCGCCGACGGCGCGCGCTCCTTCGAGGAGCATTGCGTGCGTGGCATCGAGCCCAACGAGGAGCGCATCCGCGAGCTGCTCGAAGGCTCCCTCATGCTGGTGACGGCGCTCACGCCGCACATCGGCTACGACCGCGCCGCGGAGATCGCCAAGAAGGCGCACCGCGAAGGCAGCACGCTGCGCGATGCGGCGCTCGCGCTCGGCTATGTCACGGCGACAGACTTCGACCGCTGGGTGCGCCCGGAAGCGATGATCGGGCCGGCGCAGTGAACCGGGTCCGCGCCTTCGCCGCATGCTGGTGATCCTGATTTCGGGGCGCGGCAACAACATGAAGGCGCTCCTCGACGCGCGCCTTCCGGTATCGGCCGTGATCAGCAATCGCGCCGATGCCGCCGGGCTGGAGGCCGCCGCCGGGCGCGGCGTCGAGACTCGCGTGGTGGAGCATCGTCGCTTCGCCGAGCGCGAGGCATTCGATGCCGCACTCGCCGCGGAGATCGACCGCTTCGAGCCGCGCCTGGTGGCGCTGGCGGGCTTTATGCGCGTGCTCTCGCCAGGCTTCGTCGCGCGCTACCATGGCCGCCTGCTCAACATTCATCCATCGCTGCTGCCCGCATTTCCGGGGCTCGACACGCACGCGCGCGCGCTGGCAGCCGGAGTCAAGGTGCACGGCTGCACGGTGCATTTCGTGACCGCGGCCCTCGACAGCGGTCCGATCGTGATCCAGGCCGCCGTGCCGGTGCGCGCCGGCGACACCGCCGAGCGGCTGGCGGCACGCGTCCTAAGGCAGGAGCACGTGATCTATCCGCGCGCGGCGCGCTGGTTCCTGGACGGCATGCTCGCGCTCGCCGACGGGATTGTCCGGGTCAAAGGGGACGATGCGCAGCTGGTCGTATCTGCTGATTAGCCTTGCGTCGCTGGCGCACGCCGCGCCGCCGGCGCAGGTGGAGATCGCCTACGAGCTGACGCGCAACGGCTCGACCATGGCCGACGTGGTGGATCGGCTGGAGCACGGCAATGGCAATTACCAGCTGACCGAGACCTGGAAGGGGAAGGGAGTCTTTGCGCTTCTAGGCAGGGCCAAGCGCACCAGTCACGGCACCCTTGCCGGCGACGTGCTGCAGCCTCTGGAGTTCGTCGACGAGCGTACCGGCCGGGATACGGCGCGCGCGTGGTTCGACTGGAAGGCCAAGGCCGTCACCATGCGCTATAAGGGAAGGACCCGCACCGAGCCGCTTCCGGACAACTCGCAGGACGGGCTCACTTTCCTGCTGCTGTTCTCGTTCATTCCGCCGCCGGCCGAGCCGATGGCTTTTCACGTGTTCAACGGCCGCGGCGGCTCGGAGCACGTATACCAGGTCGCCGGGCGCGAGCGGGTGACGGTTCCGGCCGGGCAGTTCGATGCCGTCAAGCTGTTGCGCGGCAAGAACGGCGATCGCGGCGAGATCTGGCTCGCGACCGCGCACAACCACCTGCCGATACGCATCGTGGTAATCGAGAAGGACGGCGTGCGTTACGAGCAGGTCGCGACGCGCATAACGATTCCGTGAGGCCGACGCGCCCGCTTCTGGCCCACGCGGCGGCCGCGGTCGCGCAACTGCTCGAGCTTTCCGGACCCGCCGACGCAACGTTGTCGGCCTATTTTCGCGCTCATCGCGAGCTCGGACAGCGCGAGCGCGCTTTCATCGCGGAAGCCGCGTTCGCGGTCCTCAGGCGCCGGCGCTCGCTGGAGGCGGCTGCGGGATCCGGGGCGCCCGAGGCATTGCTCACCGCCGCCTTGGTGCGCGTCCTGGGCTTGTCGGGGCGCGCAATGGAAGGGCTGGTAGACCAAGCGCTTGTTTCCCGCGTGCGCAAAGCGCGCTCGGAATCTTTGCCGCCCGCCGTGCGCGCAGACCTGCCGGACTGGTTATGGGACCGGCTTGCCGCGCTCTACGGCAGCGACGAGGCGATGCACATCGCTCAGGGGATGCTCAATTCCGCACCCCTCGACCTGCGCGTCAACCTGGCGCGGATTGGCCGCGACGAGGCGCTCTCGCAATTGACGGGCGAGGGCATCCAGGCGGCGCCGACGCCGTATTCCCCCGCCGGCATCCGGCTGAGCGGCAAGCCCTCGATCAACCGCCATCCGCTGTTCCGCGACGGGCTGGTGGAGGTGCAGGACGAAGGCAGCCAGCTGCTGGCGTGGCTGCTCGCGCCGCGCCGCGGCGAGATGGTCGGCGACTACTGCGCCGGCGCCGGCGGCAAGACGCTCGCGCTCGCCATGCTGATGCGCGGCGCCGGCCGCGTGTACGCGATGGACACTTCCGCTAAACGCCTCGCGGCGCTTGCGCCGCGCGCCGCGCGGGCGCGCATTACGAATGTCCACCCGATCGCGCTCTCTGGGGACAGCGACCCGCGAGGAAAGCGCCTCGCCGGGAAGCTGGACAGAGTGCTGGTCGACGCGCCGTGCAGCGGGTTCGGCACGCTGCGGCGCAATCCCGACCTCAAGTGGCGGCACGCACCGCAGGCGATTGTTGAGCTCGCGACCAAACAGCGACGCATACTGGAAACGGCGGCGCGGCTCGTCAAGCCCGGCGGGCGCCTGTTGTATGCCACCTGCAGCATCCTGCCGGATGAGAACGAGGCGATTGCGGAAACCTTCCATGCAGCGCACCGCGAGTTCCAGCCACTATCGTGCGGTGAGCTGCTGGCGGCGCAGCGCGTGGCGCTGGATACTGGCAAGCGATTGCGCCTATGGCCCCATCGCCACGGCACCGACGGTTTCTTCGCCGCGGTCTTCGAGCGCTCAATGCACCGGTAATAAACTCATTTCTTCGAAAAAACCTTTGCAATGTGATATTTATCCAGTATCCAGGCGCTCCGCGTTCGCGTAGAATGAGCGACGTTATTCAATAACCAGACCAGGGTTCTCTAGCGATGATTTTTTCCGGTTTTGTGGACCTCCCTTGGTGGGGGTACGTGGTCGCCGCGCTGGCGCTTACGCATGTCACCATCGCCGCGGTAACCATCTTCCTGCACCGCTGCCAGGCGCACCGAGCGCTAGAGCTGCATCCCATCGTTTCGCACTTCTTCCGCTTATGGCTCTGGCTCACCACCGGGATGGTGACCAAGGAATGGGCGGCGATCCATCGCAAGCACCACGCAAAATGCGAGACTGCGGAGGATCCGCACAGCCCCCAGGTCTATGGCATCAATCGCGTGCTGTGGGGCGGCGTGTTCCTCTACGTCAAAGAGTCGTACAACAGCGAAACGCTGGAGCGCTACGGGCATGGCACGCCGGACGACTGGATGGAGCGCAAGCTGTACACGCCGCATTCCGCCAGCGGCGTATTCATCCTGCTGGCCACCTACCTATGGTTCTTCGGCCTGGTCCCCGGCGTACTGATCTGGCTGGTGCAAATCGCCTGGATTCCGTTCTGGGCCGCCGGCGTCATCAATGGCGTGGGCCATTTCCTCGGCTACCGCAGCTATGACGTCCCGGGCCCGGATGCCAGCAGGAACATCGTTCCCTGGGGCATCCTGATCGGCGGCGAGGAACTGCACAACAACCATCATGCTTTCGCTTCGTCGGCCAAGCTGTCGTCGAAATGGTACGAATTCGATATCGGCTGGATGTACATCCGCATCCTCGAGGCGTTCGGCCTCGCTACGGTCAAGAAGCTCGCCCCCAGGCCGCGCTTTGCCGAGCCCAAGGCGGCGGCGGACCTGGACACGCTGCACGCCGTGATCGCGAACCGCTACGACGTCCTCTCGCGCTATACCAAATCAGTTAAACGCACCTATGCCGAGGAGATCGAGCGGCTGAGGCACTGGTCGCCGCGCGACGCTGAAGCACTGCGTTCGCTGAAGCGTGCGCTGTTGCGCGGCCAGGCCCTGGCCGGGGTCGAGCGAGCGCGGCTCGCCGAGGCCCTCAAGAATTCCCGCGCGCTAGCCACGGTGATTGCGATGCGCCATGAGCTCCTGGCGCTATGGGAGCGTTCCAGCGCGTCGAAGGAGCAGTTGCTGCGCCAACTCCAGGACTGGTGCCGCCGTGCCGACGCGAGCGGCGTGGCGCCGTTGGTCGATTTCTCGCAGCGCCTGCGCTCATACGCGCTAGCCTAGCAAGGTTCTTTCCCGCGTCGCGCTTTCGCTACAGGCGCGCAATTCTCGCCCGCCTGTAGCGGCATTTCCTCCGAGTCAAAAACAAGGCGCTGTCGCCGCAGCGGCGACAACAAGATGGTTCAACGCGCGATACCGCGTGCCGAGAGCGTCCCCGTAGCATCGCCCGGTCTGCCCATTGCACTTTCGGATCGGAGAATCATGAAATCCACCGTTCTTGCAGCGACCTCGCTGTTCACCCTGGCGCTCGCGGCGCCCTGCTTCGCTCAGCAGACCTCGAGCACTACGGACGCCTGGCGCTTGCCGCATCAGCGCGGGTTCTGGGGACACGCCGGCATCAGCTTCGGGCGCTCGGAGCTCAACATAAGCTGTCCGGCAGCCACGCCCTGCGATACGAAGGACCAGGGGTTTCGGCTGTATGCCGGCGGCCGGTTCAACAACGCCGTCGGCCTCGAGCTTGGCCTGCTCAATATCGGCAAATTCACGGTCGCTGGCGGAGACGTCGATGGCTGGGGAGCGGATATTGCACTGGTCGCCGGGGTGCCGATCGGGTCCAACTCGGCCATCTTCGGCAAGCTCGGCGTGATCTACGGACGGACCGAGGTCTCTTTCGCCGTCCCCGGTATCCTGGTCGCGGGCAAGGAGCGGGGCCTCGGTCCGCGCATCGGCGTCGGAGCCCAGGTCGGCCTGACGCCGAATTGGGCGCTGCGCGGCGACTGGGACCGTTTCCACATGAAATTCCCCGGCTCCAAGGAGGACGTCGACACCCTCATGGTCGGCGTGCAGTACACCTTCCGCTGAGCCTCAGGCCCGCAAAAAGCCCGCTTGCGCGGGCTTTTTTATTTCAGCTTGGTCTCTTTGTAGATGACGTGCTTGCGCGCCTTGGGATCGTATTTCTTCATCTCGATCTTGTCGGGTGTCGTGCGCTTGTTCTTGGTCGTGGTGTAGAAGTGGCCGGTGCCGGCCGAAGACTCGAGCTTGATCTTTTCGCGCATGGCGGCTCCTTATGCCTTCGCCTTGGATTTGGCCTTGATCTCGGCCAGCACGGCTTCGACGCCGAGCTTGTCGATGCGGCGCAGGCCGGCGGTCGAGACGCG
The DNA here is from genome assembly GCA_035632815.1 of Burkholderiales bacterium. GTDB lineage: Bacteria > Pseudomonadota > Gammaproteobacteria > Burkholderiales > SG8-39 > SCGC-AG-212-J23. The sequence goes on from DASQGB010000152.1 coordinate 8,834, forward strand.
CAGGCGTACCCAGCGGTTCTGGCTTTCGACCCAGAAGCGGCGGTAATGGAGGTTCGGCTGGAAGGTGCGGATCGTCTTGTTGTTGGCGTGCGAGACGAGATGCCCCTTCATCGGCTTCTTGCCGGTGACCTGGCAGACGCGTGACATCGGGATGCTCCGGGAAGAGTTGCGCAGATTCGCGAAGCCGCGGATTTTACTACAACAATCCGCGCTCGGCGAAGGAGATGGCGTGGTTGCCGGCGATGATGAAGTGGTCCAGCACCTTGACGTCGACCAGCGCCAGAGCCTCCTTCAGAGTGCGGGTCAGAAGCTCGTCGGCCTGGCTCGGCTGCGCGACGCCGGAAGGGTGGTTGTGCGCGAAGATCACCGCGGCGGCATTTGCGCGCAGCGCCGCCTTGACGATCTCGCGCGGATAGACGCTGGTCTGGGTCAGCGTACCGCGAAAGCTCTCCTGGGTGGCGACGACGCGGTGCTGCGCATCAAGCCAGATGCACACAAACACTTCGTGCTGCAACCCGCCGAGCTTGAGGCGCAGGTAGTCGCGGACCGCGCCCGGGGAAGTGAGTGCCTTATCCTGTTTCAGTTCTTCCTGGAGCGAGCGGCGCGCAAGCTCCAGTGCGGCGGCAAACTGTGCTGTCTTTGCGGGGCCGAGGCCTTTGATCTCGCTGAGTTCGGCTCCCGCTTCGAGCATTCTCTTCACCCCGCCGTATTGAGCCAGCATCTCGCGCGCGAGTTCCACTGCGCTCTTGCCGCGCACTCCGGAGCGCAGAAGGATGGCCACCAGCTCGGCGTCGGTCAGAACCGCTGGTCCCTCCGCAAGAAGCCGCTCACGCGGCCGTTCGGCAACCGGCCATTCGGAAATCGCCATACCGCGAGCTTTCCCTTAGAATCGTCATTCCCTTAACGGCCAGGCGGCCAATCAGATGACGTTGAAGGGAAAGAGAATTCTCCTCGGTGTCACCGGCGGAATCGCCGCCTACAAGGCGGCCGAACTGCTGCGCTTGCTGGTGCGCGCCGGCGCCGATGTGCGGGTGGCGATGACCGAAGCCGCCACACGGTTCGTCACCCCGGTCACTTTTCAGGCGCTATCCGGCCAGCCGGTCTGGACCGATCTATGGGATGCGCGCGTGCCGGACAGCATGGGGCACATCGAGTTGTCGCGCGACCGCGAGCTGATCGTGGTGGCGCCCGCCAGCGCCGATTTCATGGCGAAAGTGGCGCACGGCCTGGCCGATGACCTGCTCGCCGCGCTGTGCGTTGCACGGCGCTGCCCGCTGATGCTGGCGCCGGCGATGAACGTCGAGATGTGGGATAACGCGGCCACGCAAAGAAACCTAGGCTTGCTGCGCGACGATGGCGTCCTGGTCGCGGGTCCGACGTCAGGCGACCAGGCCTGCGGCGAAACCGGAATGGGCCGCATGCTCGAGCCGGCGCAGATCGCGGGCGAGATCGAAGGCTTTTTCGCCCCGAAGCGGCTCGCTGGGAAGCACGTGCTGGTGACGGCGGGCCCGACCGAGGAGCCGATCGATCCGGTCCGGGTGCTCACTAACGCGAGCTCCGGGAAAATGGGCTATGCGGTGGCGCGCGCCGCCCGGGAAGCCGGCGCGGAGGTCACGCTGGTCAGCGGTCCGGTGTCGCTGGCGACGCCTGCGGGAGTGGCCCGGATAGACGTGCGCACCGCGCAGGAGATGTTCGAGGCGGTAAAGAAGCGCGCGGCGTCGAGCGACGTATTCATCTCGGTGGCGGCCGTCGCCGACTACAAGGTGAAGAACCCTTCGACGCAGAAGATCAAGAAGGCGAACGGCGCCAGTCTCACACTCGAGCTGGCGGAGAATCCGGACATCCTCGCCTACGTCGCGGGCATGAAGAACGGCCCCTTCTGCGTCGGCTTTGCGGCCGAAAGCGAGAAGCTGGCGCAGCATGCCATGGAGAAACGGGCGAAGAAGAACATTCCCTTGCTCGCTGCCAATCTCGCGCAGGATGCCATCGGCGCCGATACCAACTCGATAGTTCTGTACGACGCCGGCGGCGAGCATCCGCTAGGCAAAGGCCCGAAGCTCGAGCTGGCGCGCAAGCTGGTCGAGCACGTCGCCGGGATGCTGCCGCAGAAAAGATGAGGAAGCTGGAAGTCAAGATCCTCGACGAGAGGATACGCAGCATGCTGCCGCACTATGCCAGCGCGGGCGCTGCCGGGCTCGACCTGCGGGCCTGCGTCGAAGCCGCGCTCGTGATGCAGCCTGGCGACAGTCAATTGGTGCGCTCGGGCATCGCCATCCACCTCGGCGATGCCCGGTATGCCGCGATGGTCCTTCCCCGTTCCGGGCTCGGCGCCAAGCACGGCATCGTGCTCGGCAACCTCGTCGGCTTGATCGATTCCGACTACCAGGGCGAGGTGATGGTGTCCCTGTGGAACCGCGGCAAGAACGCGTTCACCATCCAGCCGCTCGACCGCATCGCGCAGCTGATCGTGGTGCCGGTACAGCAGGTCGAGTTCGAAGTAGTGGAGGAATTCGCCGCTAGCGCCAGGGGCGCCGGCGGCTTTGGATCTACCGGTAAGGGATAGCTTTCAGGCCAGGGAATCGGCCCAGATCGTGCGAGCCCAATTCCAGGCGTAATTCGCCTCTGCCTCGCTGCGCGCAGCGGAAACTCCGCCCGCGCCCTTCACGGCGACGAGGGTGCCTTGCTCCGTCTCCCACTCGTGCACCGACGAGACGCGAATCGCTTCTTTCTGCGACACGAAGCTGTAGCAGGTGTTGATGATCTTCGGCAGCGCCGGGGTGCGGCCGTTCAGCAGATCCACTACCGCCGCAGCCGCGACCTTGGCGTGGTTGTTCGCCATGCTCGCCGACTTGGGCATCGCTGGGGCCGAGAGGGTCGCATCGCCTAGCACGTGCACGCCTTTCACCGCCTTCGATTCCATAGTGCGCCAGTCGACATCGCACCAGCGGTTGTTCGTCGTGACCAGGCCGGCCTTCACGGCGATGTCGCCCGCGCGATGCGGCGGGACCACGTTCAGCACGTCGCCCTTCACGTCCTCTAGCTCGAGCTTCACGGTGCGATTCTTGCCGTCGACGCCGACCGCGCGAGAATTGCCGCGGTACTCGAGGATGCCGGGATACAGGTCGGTCCAGGCGCGCTTGAACAATCCGGCCTTGGAGGTGACGTCGGGATTCGCGTCCAGCACGAGCACCTTGGAGCGCGGCTTGGCGTCTTTGAAGTAGGCCGCAACCATGCTCGCGCGCTCGTAGGGGCCCGGCGGGCAGCGATAGGGCGCCATCGGGATCGACAGTATGTACACGCCGCCGTCGCGCATCTGTTCGAGCTGGCGTCTCAGCGCCACGGTCTGCGGCCCCGCCTTCCACGCATGCAGCACGGCTGCGTCCTGCATGGCCTGCTCATAGCCCTGCACTTCGCCGAAGGCGAAATCGATTCCGGGCGAGACGATCAGGCGCTCGTAGCCCAGGTCGCCGCCGCGCGCGAGGCGCACCGTTTTCTTGCCAGGATCGACCGCGACCGCCTCGTCCTGGACTACCTGCACGCCATGGCGCCGCAAGCCGTCGTAGCCGCGGCTGATCTCCGGCATGCCGGCATACCCAGCAAGCACCAGATTCGAGATGGGGCAGGAAACGAAGCTGGTATCGCGCTCGACCAGCACGACGTCGAGGGACGGATCCCACATGCGGATGTATTTCGCAGCGGTGGCTCCCCCGAAGCCGCCGCCGAGGATCACCACGCGCGCTTTCGACGGCGCGGTACTGGCGCACCCGGTGACAGACAGCGCACCCGCGAGCTTTAGAAAATCCCTGCGTTTCATGGCGTCCTCCTAGCGCTTTTGCGCGGCGAACCACGCCGCCATGGCATCGATCTGCGCGTCGCTGTAGCCCTTGGCGATCTGATGCATCACGGTCGCCTGCCGCTGGCCGTCGCGGAACGCCCGCATCTGCGAGGCGATGTGCTCGCGCGGCAGGCCGGCGAGCGGAATGACGTCCTTGGTGACCGCGCGGCCCTCGGTGCCGTGGCAGATGGCGCAGGCGGCGGCGAGGTTGCGCGCGGGGCTGTCCTGCGCCATCGCGCCGGACGCGCTGCAGAGCAGCGCTGCCGTGATAGCTGTAAGGGGTTTCATGGGCCTCTCCTCTGGGTGGCGAAAAATAAACCCTGGCCCACAAAAAAGCAAAGGCCGCTCGCAGCGGCCTTAGCATATTCCTTGGGCTGGGGTCAGGCGACCGGCGCCGGCTCTTCCTCGAACACGAGCTTGATCTTCTCCTCCTCGCCAAGCTCGATGGTGACCTTGCCGCCGTGCTGCAGCTTGCCGAACAGCAGCTCGTCGGCGAGCGCGCGCCGGATGGTGTCCTGGATCAGCCGCGCCATTGGACGCGCGCCCATCAGCGGATCGAAGCCTTTCTTCGCCAAGTGCTCCTTGAGCGGGGTGGTAAAGCTTACTTCGACCTTCTTCTCCTGCAGCTGCTCCTCGAGCTGGATGAGGAACTTGTCCACGACCCGCAGGATGATCTCGTGGTCGAGCGCCTTGAACGAGATCATTGCGTCGAGCCGGTTTCTGAACTCCGGCGTGAACATGCGCTTGATTGCCTCCATCTCGTCGCCGCTCTGCTTGTTCTGGGTGAAGCCCATCGAGTTCTTGGCCAGCGACTCGGCGCCCGCGTTGGTGGTCATCACGATCACCACGTTGCGGAAGTCGGCCTTCCTGCCGTTGTTGTCGGTCAGCGTGCCGTGGTCCATGACCTGCAGCAGCACGTTGAAGATGTCCGGGTGGGCCTTCTCGATCTCGTCGAGCAGCAGCACCGAGTACGGCTTCTTGGTGATCTGCTCGGTCAGCAGGCCGCCCTGCTCGAAGCCGACGTAGCCCGGCGGCGCGCCGATCAGGCGCGATACCGCATGCCGCTCCATGTACTCCGACATGTCGAAGCGGATCAGCTCGATGCCCATGCAGTAGGCGAGCTGGCGCGCGACTTCGGTCTTGCCCACGCCGGTCGGTCCGGAGAACAGGAAGTTTCCGATCGGCTTCTGCGGGTTGCCCAGGCCGGAGCGCGCCATCTTGATCGCCGCGGCGAGCGCGTCGATCGCCTGGTCCTGGCCGAACACCACCGCCTTCAGGTCGCGGTCGAGGTTGGCGAGGGCGCTGCGGTCGTCGGTCGACACGCTGCGCGGCGGAATGCGCGCGATTTTCGCGATGATTTCCTCGATCTCCGCCTTGCCGATGATGCGCTTCTGCTTCGCCTTGGGCGCGATGCGCTGGGCAGCGCCGGCCTCGTCGATGACGTCGATCGCCTTGTCCGGCAGGTGCCGGTCGTTGATGTAGCGCGCGGAGAGCTCAGCCGCGGTGGTGAGCGCGTTGGCGGTGTACTTGACGCTGTGGTGCGCCTCGAAGCGCGTCTTGAGCCCCTTCAGGATCTCCACCGTCTCGTCGACCGACGGCTCGACGACGTCGATCTTCTGGAAGCGGCGCGACAGGGCATGATCTTTCTCGAACACGCCGCGGTACTCGTTGTAGGTCGTGGCGCCGATGCACTTCAACTGGCCGGTGGACAGCACCGGCTTCAGCAGGTTGGAGGCGTCGAGCGTTCCGCCGGACGCCGCCCCGGCGCCGATCACGGTATGGATCTCGTCGATGAACAGGATGGCGTTGGGATTGTCGACCAGCTGTTTCAGCACCGCCTTGAGGCGCTGCTCGAAGTCGCCCCGGTACTTGGTGCCGGCAAGCAGGGCCCCCATGTCGAGGGCGTAGACCGTGGACTTGGCGAGCAGATCGGGGACGTTGCCCTCGACGATGCGGCGCGCCAGCCCCTCGGCGATGGCGGTCTTGCCCACGCCCGCCTCGCCGACCAGCAGCGGGTTGTTCTTGCGGCGCCGGCACAAGGTCTGCACCACGCGCTCGAGCTCCCTGTCGCGGCCGATGAGCGGGTCGATCTTCCCGGCAAGGGCGAGCGAATTCAGGTTCTGCGTATAGTTGTCGAGCGGGCTGTTCGAGGTCTCGGCCTGGCCTTCCTGATCGGTATCCTGCTCGCCCTTGCCCTGGTGCGCCTGCGGCGTCTTGGTGATGCCGTGGGAGATGTAATTGACTACGTCCAGGCGGGCGATGCCCTGCTGCTGCAGGAAGTACACCGCGTGCGAATCCTTCTCGCCGAAGATCGCCACCAGCACGTTCGCCCCGGTCACCTCCTTCTTGCCGGAGGACTGCACGTGCAGGATGGCGCGCTGGATGACGCGCTGGAAGCCGAGCGTGGGCTGGGTATCGACTTCGCGGTCGGCGGCGATCCGCGGCGTCTGCTCGGCGATATGTTGCGTCAGGTTCTTGCGCAGCTCGTCCATGTTGGCGCCGCAGGCGCGCAGCACTTCGGCCGCGGTCGGATTGTCCAGCAGTGCCAGGAGCAGGTGCTCGACCGTGATGAACTCATGGCGTTTCTGGCGTGCCTCGACGAACGCCATGTGCAGGCTGACTTCGAGCTCCTGGGCAATCATTTCCTTCCGTTTCCTCCTGCCTGTCTTTGCGTCCTGATTCCGATCATGTTTCTTCCATTACACACTGCAGCGGGTGCTGATGCTTTCGAGAGTATGCCGCGACTTGCTGCACTTTGGTGGCCGCAACGTCGTGGGGATAGACCCCACAGACGCCGATGCCTTCCTGGTGCACCTTCAGCATGACCTGCGTCGCCCGCTCGCGGGTCATGCCGAAGAACTTTTGCAGCACCACCACCACGAACTCCATCGGGGTGTAGTCGTCATTGAGCAGCATGACCTTGAACATCGGCGGAGGCTTCAGCTTGCTGCGCTGGGCCTCGAGTAGGGTGTCGTCCTTGAACTGCGCCATGCCGCCCGCTATGCGCCCGTGCCCCCCGAAAATCTGACAATGTCCGCTTTCGCCAGGTTCCTCTAGGCTATCGTAATCAATGTGGGGGGGCGGTGCAATGCGACGTTGGGAACATCGGAGCCGGATTACGGTGCTTTTTCACGGGTTTGGCGCAATAACGACACTCGCCGGTCGGCCCTTGACGTCACCGAGCGGGGCGCGTAAAAGGCGGGCTGTGTTTGGATTCAGGCTGTCTGTTGCGCCATAGGGCGGCGGGGTCGTGGAGTTCCAGGCATGGCTCGGGTAAACGCCCGATAGCTCAATCAACAAATCAGGGAGAGAGCATGGCAACAGGCACCGTGAAGTGGTTCAACGACGCGAAAGGCTACGGCTTCATCACGCCGGACGACGGTAGCGAAGACTTGTTCGCGCATTTTTCGGCAATCAGCATGTCGGGCTTCAAGACCCTCAAAGAGGGGCAGAAAGTCAGCTTCGACGTGGTTCAGGGCCCCAAGGGAAAGCAGGCCTCGAACATACAGAAGAGCGGCTAACCGCCCCCGCAGGTCAAAAAACAACAAAAAGGCCGCCCGAAGGCGGCCTTTCTGTTTCCCGCCGGCCGGCCTACATCCGCTCGATCATTGCCTGGCCGAATCCCGAGCAGGACACTTGCTTGGCGCCCTGCATCTGCCGCGCAAAGTCGTAGGTCACGATCTTCTCCTGGATGGTCTTCTCCATCGACCGGATGACCGCGTCAGCGGCCTCTTCCCAGCCCATGTGGCGCAGCATCATCTCCGCCGACAGGATCTGCGACCCTGGATTGACGTAGTCCTTGCCGGCGTATTTCGGCGCGGTGCCGTGAGTCGCCTCGAACATCGCGACGGTATCGCTAAGGTTGGCGCCCGGCGCGATGCCGATGCCGCCGACCTCCGCCGCGAGCGCGTCCGAGATGTAGTCGCCGTTGAGGTTCGTGGTCGCGATGACGTCGTACTCGGCAGGGCGTAGCAGGATCTGCTGCAGAAAGGCGTCGGTGATGACGTCCTTCACCACGATGTCCTGCCCCGACTTGGGATTCTTGAAGCTGTGCCACGGTCCGCCATCGACCGGCTTGGCGCCGAACTCCCTCTGCGCCAGCTGGTAACCCCAGTCGCGGAATCCGCCCTCGGTAAACTTCTGGATGTTGCCTTTGTGCACGAGGGTCACCGACCTGCGCTTGTTGTCGATGGCGTACTGGAATGCGCGGCGGATGAGCCGTTCGGAGCCCTCGATCGACACCGGCTTGATGCCAATGGCGGAGGAGCCCGGGAAGCGGATCTTCTTCACCTTCATTTCCCGGGTGAGGAAGTCGATGACTTTCTTCGCCTCGGCGGAATGCGCCGGCCACTCGATGCCGGCATAGATGTCCTCGGCGTTCTCACGGAAAATCACCATGTCGACCTTGTCGGGCTCCTTGACCGGCGAAGGTACCCCCTTGAACCAGCGCACCGGTCGCAGGCAGACATAGAGGTCGAGCTCCTGGCGCAGCGCCACGTTGATGGAGCGGATGCCCCCGCCCACCGGCGTGGTCAGGGGTCCCTTGATGGACACGACATATTCTTTGGCAGCGGCGAGGGTCTCTTCCGGCAGCCAGACGTTCTCGCCGTACACGCGGCAGGCCTTCTCGCCGGCGTACATCTCCATCCACACCATCCTGCGCTTGCCGCCGTAGGCCTTCTTAACGGCCGCGTCGACGACCTTGAGCATGACCGGAGTGATGTCGACCCCCGTGCCGTCGCCTTCGATGTAGGGAATGATCGGCTGGTCGGGAACCGAAAGGGAGAAATCCTTGTTGACCCGGATCTTCTCGCCGCTGGAGGGAACCTTGATGTGTTGGTAGGCCATAAGGGGCGCAATTATAAGACCAGGTTCTGTCGTTTGAAAACAACAGGTTATGCGGCGCACGCCGGCAGCAATGGGGGATTTACCTAGAATGCCGTCAACCCTGCGGCTAGTCGTGCGTTATTCAGCGCCGGGTAGCGGCGGACTCGTCGCTTCGACCCTTTTTCGAACCAACAGGAGGAGAGGCAAATGAGCAAGCTGCTGTCCTTGATCGTAGCGGCGATGTTTGCCGCGGTAAGCGTGGCCGCCATCGCGCAGGACAAGAAGGCGGAAAAGAAGGCCGCGACGACGGAGAAGTCGATGGACAAGAAGGAAGCGCCCAAGAAAGAGGCGACCGCGGCACAAAAGAAGCAGCAGGAACGCATGAAGGCCTGCAACGAGCAGGCGTCCGACAAGAAGCTCAAGGGTGACGACCGCAAGAAGTTCATGAGCTCGTGCCTGAAGCCCGCTGCGAAGAAGTCGGAGAAGATGGACACGAAGGCAAAAGACAAGAAGTAACCCGCTTCCGAAACGAGACAAGGCAGGGCCTGGCCCTGCCTTTTTTTATCCGCATGCGCCTGATTGCGGTTCTCCTGCTGGTTGCGGCCCCCGCGGTAGCACAGGTGCTGCCGACGGTGGAGCTCAATGCCGGCATGTACCTCATCCGCGCCGAGCTGGCCGTCGACCCCGCTGTACGCACGCAGGGGCTGATGCACCG
>DASQGB010000153.1:0-1759 GCA_035632815.1 Burkholderiales bacterium
GCGCTCGAGCGGCCGCGTGCCGTGCTCCGCGAGCGAGCGCTCGATCTCCTCCACGGTCTCGTGCAGGTGGACATGCACCGGCAGGTCGAGCTCGGCGGCGAGCGCCGCGATCTGACGGAACGTCGCGTCCGACACCGTGTATGGCGCGTGCGGCGCGAGACAGAACGATACAAACGGCTCGTCGCGGTAACGGTCGCGCAGCGCGAGGCCCTTGCGCAGGTAGTCGGCTGGGTCGGCGGCATAGGCGGAAGCGAACTCGAGGACGATCAGCCCGTGCGCCGAGCGCATTCCGGCCTCGACCGCGGCCTCGAGGGCGGCGTCGGGGAAGAAGTACATGTCGTTGAAGCAGGTGATGCCCGCGCGCAGCATCTCGGTGCAGGCGAGCAGGGTGCCGTCGCGCACGAACTCGCGCGAGACGTGCCGCGCCTCGGCCGGCCATACGTGCTCCTCCAGCCAGCGCATCAGCGGCAGGTCGTCGGCGAGGCCGCGCATCAGCGACATGGCCGCGTGCGTATGCGCGTTCACCAGCCCGGGAATCAGCACATGCCCGGGCAGGTCCTGCGTCGGGTAGTCGGGAAAGCGCGCCGCCGCGGCGGCGGCAGGCAGCACGGCTTCGATTTTCCCGTCGCGGACGGCGACGGCGTGATCGTCTAGCACCACGCCCGCCGGCTCGACGGGCACCACCCAGCGGGCGCGGATGAGGAGGTTCGCCGGCGCTATCTTGGCGTGCCCTTCACCTCGACCACCACGCGGCGGTTCGGCGCCAGGCACTCGATCAGCGCCTTGCGCGCCTTCTGGTCCGGGCAGGACTTCACCGGATTGGTCTTGCCCGAGCCCAGGGTCTCGAACCTCGATGCGTCGAAGCCTTTCGAGACCAGGTAGGCGCGCACTGCCTCGGCCCTTTTTTCGGAAAGCTGCTGGTTGTACTGCGGGGAGCCCAGCCGATCGGCGTGGCCGTCGACATGCACCAGCGCGATGTTGCCGAAGTCCTTGGCGCGCGCCACCACTTCCTTGTCGAGCGTCGCTCTTGCCTCGTTGGTGAGCGTGGCCTGGTTGAACTCGAACAGCTCGGTCGAGGTGACGGTGAGCACCGCGGGCTTCTTGGGCGGCTCGGGCTTCGGCTCGGGCTTGGCGACCGGCTCGGGCTTCGGCTCGGGCTTGGCGACCGGCGCGGGCGCGGGCGCCGGAGCGGGAGCCGGCGCGGGCTTGACTACCGGCGCAGGCGCAGGTGCCGGCTTAGGCGCAGGCGCAGGCGCAGGCGTCGGCGCAGGCTTGGGCGGTTCCGGGGTTGCGCACGCGGCGAGCAACACCGTGAGCGAAAAAGCGACTAGCAGCAGGCTTGCTTTCATTGGTCCTCTCCCTCGATTTTTGTGGGAGAAATTTAAGCACAGTTGCCGCTGCCCGCACAAGCCGTTTTGCGAGAGAAAACCGTCGCTTGCACGACAATCGAGCAGAGCCCGCATGATAAAATTTCAGCCTCTCCGCTATGGAATCCATCGCCAAAGAAACCCTCTCGATCAGCCTCGAGGAGGAGATGCGGCGCTCCTACCTCGACTACGCGATGAGCGTGATCGTAGGGCGTGCCCTGCCCGATGTGCGCGACGGCCTGAAGCCGGTGCACCGGCGCGTGCTCTTCGCCATGCACGAGGCGAACAACGTCTGGAACCGTCCCTACGTGAAGTGCGCGCGCATCGTCGGCGACGTGCTCGGCAAGTACCACCCGCATGGCGACAGCGCCACTTACGAGGCGCTGGTGCGC
>DASQGB010000154.1:0-1813 GCA_035632815.1 Burkholderiales bacterium
CTCCTGCCGTCGTCGAAGTCGGCGATCGAATAGCTGAGGCCGGTCCAGGCGCCGAAGGCGTGGCGGGACGACACCGCGAACTCGGTGCCGGAGCGGTCGACGTTCGAGACGCGCGCCAGCCCTACCGAAATGCCGGTCCCCAGGAGGTTTTGCTCCTTCAGGGAGATCTCGCCCGAATTCTTGCCGCCGCCGCGGCCGAAGCTGATGCCGGGCTGGAAGGACCAGGTGTCGTGGGTGCGCACCTCGATGTCCACGACTCCGTCGCGCCAGGCGACCGGCTCGATGACGACGTCGTAGAGGTGGTCGTTCGCGCGCAGCACGCGCTCGGTCTCCTCTATCCGCCGCACCGACACCCGGTCGCCCGGCTGGAACAGCAGCTCGCGCTCGATGGCGCGCGGGCGCGTGCGGATGTGCAGCCGGTTCGCGAGCCGGTAGAGCGCGCTGTTCTCCCTCGGGTCGTCGAGGTCGAAAATATTCTGCGTGTTGATGCGCACTTCGCCGATCACCGCGCCCGCGGCTTCCAGCTCGGCGAACGAAGGCAGCGCGGGTTTCTTTGCCGGCTCCTGCGCCGCGGCGCGACCGATCGCATTGCAGGCGAGCAGAAGGGCCAAGGCCCAGCGCGATAGTGTCATTGCAGCTCGAACCGGGCGAGCGGCTGGTACCTCGAACCGCTCGAAGAGAGCACCGATTGCATCAGCAGGAACTCGCTGACCGGCCACTGGATCGGCGGCAGGGGCGGCAGCGACTCGGGGGGACGCGCCTTGCGCAGCAAGGTGACATGCGCCGCGAACGGCCTCCGCTCGAGGATGTATTCGGCGCGGTAGAGCTCGATTTTCAGGCGCTCGACCAGGTCGAGCAGCGGTTGCGGCGCCTCGCGCGGGCCGGCCCATACGATGCTGTTCTGCCGCCAGTAGCGGGCCTGCTCCATCGCCAGCTCATGGGCAGCGGCCTTGACGCGCTGCGCCGCGGCGATCGCCTTCTGCGACTCGACCCCGCCCAGAAAGGCGAGCGTGAGATGGATCTTGTCCTGCGCCGTCGCCTTGCCGCCCGCCTCGCGCTCGACCGAGCGCGCCCACTGCGCCAGGACACGCGCGCTTTCCGCCGGCGGCCACACGGCGAAGAACAGTCGCATCACTCGCGCACGAGATGCTTGCGTGTCAGGCTGGCGAGCGCCTGGTCCTGCGGGTCCGCCGACTTCTCGAGCGCCGCCGCAATCAGCTCCTGCTCGCGCCGGCCGCGGTTCTGCGACAGCTTCCAGCGCGTCTCGACGCGCGTCACGGGGATCTCGAAATTGACGATCCCGTCGAGCATTCGGTCGACATAGTCCTGCGGCAGGGCGTCGAATTGCGGCAGCCACTGCGGGTCAAGCAGAGCAACCAGGCGCCGTTGCGATGCATGCTTCAGATTCTTGTCAGAAATGATTCGAGGTACTCCGTACCCATGCACCGCGGCGTAGTTCCAGGTCGGCACGCGCTCCTGGTCCTCGTACCAGCGCGGCGAGACATAGGCGTGCGGCCCCGAGAACGCGACCAGCACCTCGTCGTCGAAGAACTCGCGCCATTGCGCATTGGCGCGCGCCATGTGCATATCAAGGATCAATGAATCACCAGATTGGCGAACCATTACCGGAAGATGTGATGCGTGCAGAGTCCCCCCCGTCCCGGTCACGAGAAGCGCGAAGCTGTTCGCGCGCATGAACTGCGAGAGCTCCGCGGGATCCTCGAGGTGGTTGTAGGACGGCGAATACATCGCGGGTTATCCCAGAGGCGCCAGAAGCGCGACGGCCTGCGCGGCGATGCCCTCGCCGCGCCCG
>DASQGB010000155.1:0-3305 GCA_035632815.1 Burkholderiales bacterium
CTCGGTCAGGACGAGCGGCAGGTAATAGAGCGCAGACTTGCCGCCGACCGCGATATGGACGTCGCGCTTCTCGATCTGGGCCTGAGCCGCGAAGCTCGCCGCCACCGCAACGGCCGCCGCGAGCCTAATGGAATGACGCATCGGTCTCCTCCTCGGGTTTCGAAAATCTTACTAGATTTCGCGCCGCTCGAGCAGCGCCTGGGAAATGGTGCCGGCGTCGACGTACTCCAGCTCCCCGCCGAGCGGCACGCCGCGCGCGATGCGGCTCGCCTTGATCCTGCGCTCGCGCAGCATCTCGGCGATGTAATGCGCGGTGGCCTCGCCCTCGTTGGTGAAGTTGGTGGCGAGGATGACCTCGCGCACCTCGCCCTCGCTCGCGCGCGCGAGCAGCCGGTCCAGGCCGATGTCGCGCGGGCCGACGCCGTCGAGCGGCGACAGTCGCCCCATCAGCACGAAGTACATGCCCGAGTAGCTCAGCGTCTGCTCCACCATGGCCAGGTCTGCCGGGGTTTCGATCACGCACAACAGGGAAGGGTCGCGGCGCGGAGAGGCGCAAAGGGAGCACACCTCGTCCTCGGTGAAGTTGTTGCATTTGGAGCAGCGGCGCACCGCCTCAAGCGCCGCTGCCAGCGCCTGCGCGAGCTCCCCGGCGCCCGAGCGGTCGTGCTGGAGCAGATGGAAAGCCATGCGTTGCGCGGAGCGGGGGCCGACGCCCGGCAGGATGCGCAGCGCCTGAACCAGCCGCTCGAGCCCTCTTGCCGTCGGAACGGCGCTCTTGCTCAAAACGGCAGCTTGAAGCCGGCGGGCAGACCCAGCCCGGCGGTCATGCCGCTCATCTTCTCGGCGATCGTCGACTCCGCTCGGCGGGCGGCGTCGTTGAAGGCCGCCGCGACGAGATCCTCGAGCATCTCGCGGTCGTCCCCGACGAGCGAGGGGTCGACGGTCACGCGCTTGACCTCGTACTTGCAGGTCATCTGCACCTTGACCATGCCGGCGCCCGCCTGCCCTTCCACCTCGAGCGTGGCGAGCTCCTCCTGCATGCGGCGCATGTTCTCCTGCATCATCTGCGCCTGCTTCATCAACTGGCCGATATTGCCTTTCATGAGCGGCTCATTTTCGATCATCCCGGATAGTCGAGTCGACGACCTTGCCGTCGAACAGGTTGACGAGGTCCTTCACGAAGCCGTCGGCATGCACCGCGCGCGCCGCCTCGGCCTGGCGCGCATCGCGCTCGCCGGCTTCGATCAGCGCCGGCGTCGCGCCGGAGAGCTCGCCTACCGAAACCTTCACCGCGACCTCGCCGCCGAGGTGCTGCTCGAGCGCCGCCTTCAGCTTGTCCTGGTAGCCGCGCTCCGCGAGATAGGCCTTGCCCTTGGGAACGACGAGGTCGAAGACTCCGTTGTCGCGGCTGCGCAGCTCGGCGTTGCGCGCGAGCTCCCGCGCCGCGCCGGTCACCGGCAGCTGCTGCACGAGCTCGGGCCATGCCGCGGCTGGCCCCCCAGGTTTTTTGACTGAAGGCGTCACGGCTCCAGTCTCGGGGCGAAAGGCCAGCATGCGCAACACCGTCATGACGAACCCGGCGTGCTCGTCGGGCGCGAGCGGCAGGTCCTCGCGGCCCTGCAGCGCGATCTGGTAGTAGAGCTGCAGCGATTCCGCGTCCAGCCGGCCGGCGAGCCCGACGATGCGCGCACGCTCGGGCAGCGCGTCGTCCAAGGCTTCGGGGACGACCTGGGCGAGGGTCAGATGAAGGAACAGGCCCGCAAGGTCGGCGAGCCCGGCGTCGAAAGACAGCGTGCGCGCCTGCATCTCGTCGGCCACTGCGACGGCCGCCGCGGCATCCTCCGCGGCGATGGCCTCGGCGAGCCGCAGGAGGTAGCCCTGGTCGATGGTGCCAAGCATCTCGCCCACGGCGGCCGCGGCGACACGGCCGCCGCCATGCGCGATGGCCTGGTCGAGCAGCGAGAGCGCGTCGCGCATGCTGCCCGCCGCAGCGCGCGCAATCAGCGGCAGGGCGTCCTTCTCGAACGCGATCTTTTCGGCTTCGAGCAGCTTCGCCAGATGCGCCACGATCGCCGCCGGCGGCATCTGCTTCAGGTTGAACTGCAGGCAGCGGCTCAGGACGGTGACCGGAATCTTCTGCGGGTCGGTGGTCGCGAGGATGAATTTCATGTGCTCGGGCGGCTCTTCCAGGGTCTTCAGCATGGCGTTGAACGCCGAGGTGGAGAGCATGTGAACTTCGTCGATGACGTACACCTTGAAGCGCCCGCGCGTGGGCGAGTATTGCGCCGTCTCGAGCAATTGGCGCATCTCGTCCACCTTGGTGTTGGTCGCCGCATCCACCTCCAGGAGGTCGACGAAGCGGCCGCCGTCGATCTCGACGCAGGCCGGGCACTTGCCGCAGGGCTCGGCCGTGATCCCGGTCTCGCAGTTCAGGCACTTGGCGAGGATGCGGGCGAGCGTGGTCTTGCCTACCCCGCGCGTGCCGGTGAACAAGTACGCGTGATGCAGCCGCTTCTGCTCGAGCGCGTGCCGCAGCGCGCGCACGACGTGCTCCTGCCCTACCAGGCTACCGAAGTCCCTGGGCCGCCACTTCCGCGCAAGTACTTGATAGCTCATGGCTTCTAAATTGGAGGCGAGCCTGAACCCCGACACTTGCAGAGTCCAGCTGTGGCTGCTTCCTTCCGGACCTGACCAGGTTCACCAGCCTGCAATGCGGGGAGGCCCGCCGTGGAAGTCGCATTGTAAGTCATCCGGGATCGGCGGATCATCCGTCTTGCATGGAACCCGCCGACAGCATCGGCCGGCTCGGCTTTGCCCGCTGGTACGAGCGCCGCCTGATCGAGGGTCACGCCTGGTTCATCAGCGGGTTCGTCTGCATGATCGCGATCGCGGCCTGCTTCGAGGAGCTGAGCTTCCGCGGCTCGGCGCTGCGCCTCCTCGCCTACGTCATCGTCGTCGCGGCCGCGGCGGCGATCGGCATCTACGGCCTGGTGCGCTACCAGCAGATCCTGAGCGAGGCCGAGCGGCTGGGCGAGCATGCCACCTGCGGCGCCTGCGGCGCCTACGCCCGCTTCAAGCTGATCTCTTCCACGCAGGTTCGTTGCCGCAAGTGCGACAACGAATGGCGCCTCATCGACCCCGGCTAAGCGGGCGGCGTGTTCCCAAGGACGATCCTGATCTTCATCACGGTCAGTGCGAGCCAGAGGACGATCAGCAGGAAAAACGCAACCAGGCCGATGTGCTGGTCGAGGACGATGCGCGGGGTGATGACCCTCGTCGCCTTCATCACCGGGGAGGTGAGGGTC
>DASQGB010000156.1:0-2571 GCA_035632815.1 Burkholderiales bacterium
CCATACGACCTATTGCCCGTTCAAGGGCCAGGCGTCGTATTTCTCTCTGACGAATGGGCCTGAAAACGCGGTCTGGAGCTACGAGCAGCCGTACGACGAGATGAGCGTGATCAGGGAGCGGCTCGCCTTCTACCCCGACAAGGTCGATTCGATCACTGCCGGCAAGGATTGACGCGCCAGCGCCGACTCTCCCGGCCGCCAAAAGGCGCGCATAATTCCTGCCAAGGGAGAGCTATGCCGTACTCGGTGGAAGGGAAGCTCGTCGTCGCGATTTCCTCGCGGGCGCTGTTCGACTTCGAGGAAGAGAACCGGGTCTTCGACCGCGACGGCGAGGCGGCGTATATCGCAATGCAGTATGAGCGCCTCGACGTCCCGGCGCGCGAGGGGGTGGCGTTCCAGCTGGTCAAGAAGCTGCTTGCTTTCAATACCCCCCAGGCGCAACGCGTCGAAGTAGCAATCCTGTCCAAAAACGACCCGGTGTCCGGACTGCGCGTGTTCAAGTCGGCAAAGCTTGCGGGCCTGCATATCGAGCGGGGTGTGTTCACCCGCGGCCGCAGTCCCTATCGCTACCTCGATGCGCTCAAGGCAAACTTGTTCCTTTCCGCAAATGAAACCGATGTGATGGGAGCGCTCGACGCGAAATGTCCGGCTGCACGGGTTTATCCGGAGTCGGTACAGGCGGCGAGTCGCCATGCGAACGAGGTGCGCATCGCCTTCGACGGTGACGCGGTGTTGTTTTCCGACGAGGCCGAGCGCGTCTACCAGCGCGATGGGCTCGAAGCCTTCACCCGTCACGAAACCACGCACGCGCTCCTGCCTCTGCCCCCCGGCCCGTTCAAGCCGCTGCTCGAGGCGTTGCACCGGTTGCAGGCCGCCGCGGGGACGGATGTCCCCTTGAAAATGCGCACGGCGCTGGTTACCGCGCGCAGCGCGCCCGCGCACGAGCGGGCGATACGCACATTGATGGAATGGAACATAGCGGTCGACGAGCTCATGTTCCTCGGCGGCCTGGACAAGGGCGCCTTCCTGAAGGCTTTCGAGCCCGACTTCTACTTCGACGACCAGCGCGGGCATGTGGACTCGGCACGGCTGCACGTGGCCGCAGGACACGTTCCCTTCGGGATAGCGAACATCCGCTAAAAAGCAGGGCTAGCAAACCTCCGCTAGATCCGTTTCTCCTCGACAGCGTGGCAGGCGACGTCGTCGATCACTGCCGGCACTTCGCGGCGGCAGCGCTCGTTGGCATGAGGGCAGCGCGGGTGGAAGGCGCAGCCCGGCGGCGGGGCGAGCGGATTGGGCACCTCGCCCGCCACCGGCGTGCGCGGCTTGCCGCTCATCTGCAGGTCGGGGACGGCGTCGAGCAGCATGCGCGTATACGGATGTCGCGGCCGGGAGAAGAGGTCCGCCGCGGCCGCGGTCTCGACGATGCGCCCGAGATACATCACGCCCACCCGATCGGCCACCTGCGAGACCACGGCGAGGTTGTGCGAAATGAACACGTAGGTCAGGCCCAGGCGCCGCTGCAGGTCCGTCATCAGGTTGAGGATCTGCGCCTGCACCGACACATCCAGCGCCGAGGTCGGCTCGTCGCAGATCAGGAGGTCGGGCTCGCCGGCCAGCGCGCGCGCGATCGAGATGCGCTGGCGCTGCCCGCCGGAGAACTCGTGCGGGTACTTGTCGCCGTCGTCCGGGGACAGGCCGACCTGGAGGAGCAGGGCAGCCACAGCCTTGCCGATTTCCTTTTCCAGCTTCAGGACCTTGATCGGCTCGGCGACGATGTCGCGCACGCGCCAGCGCGGGTTGAGGCTGGCGTACGGGTCCTGGAAGATCATCTGCATGCGGCGGCCGTGGAACTCGACCCGGCCCTGCGTCGGCGTGTAAAGGCCGACGATGAGCCGCGCCACGGTCGACTTGCCGCAGCCCGATTCCCCCACCAGCCCAAGCGTTTCGCCGCGCTCGACCTCGAGGTTGACGTCATCGACCGCCCGCAGCAGGCGCCGCGGCTCGCGCTCCAGCACCCGGTTGAGCCACGGCGCCGACACGTCGAAATCGCGGCTGACCGCTTCGAGCTTAAGCAGCGGCATGGAGCCAGCACGCGGCTTCGCTGGTCCCCGCCGGCAGCAGCGCCGGGCGCTCGATCACGCAGCGGTCGAAACGCCGCGGGCAGCGCGGATTGAAGGCGCAGCCCGGCGGAATCGCGTTCAGGCGCGGCATGGCGCCCTCGATCTGCGTAAGACGCGTGCGGATTCCACTCGAATGAATTTTCGGAATGGATCCCATCAGGCCCACCGTATAGGGATGGCGGGGGGCGTGGATGACGTCGCGCACGGGGCCGATCTCGACGATGCGTCCGGCGTACATGACCGCAACGCGCTGCGCGGTTTCGGCGATCACCCCCATGTCGTGGGTGATCAGCATGATCGCGGTGCCGCGCTCGCGCGCCAGGCGCTTGAGCAAGGTGATGATCTGCGCCTGGATGGAGACGTCGAGCGCCGTGGTCGGCTCGTCGGCGATGATCAGGCTGGGCTCGGCGGCGATCGCGAGCGCGATGACCACGCGCTGCCGCATGCC
>DASQGB010000157.1:0-4767 GCA_035632815.1 Burkholderiales bacterium
GCCTATCGTGCTCGAGCCGATCGTCAACGTCCAGATCACCGCGCCCGACACCAAGATGGGGGACGTCGCGGGCGAGCTCTCGGGGCACCGTGGACAGATCAAGGGCTCGGACTCCCCGCGCCCGGGCACGGTGCAGATCTCCGCACAGGCGCCGCTCTCGGAGCTCGAGCATTTCCCAGCGCGGCTGAAGTCGCTCACCGCCGGCCACGGCTCCTACAGTCTCGAGTTCAGCCACTACGAGGCCGCGCCGCCGCAATTGCAGCAGAAGCTCGTCGCCGCGCACCGCCCCGCCGCGCACGCCGACGACTAAGCGGCCAGAAGCTGGTCGATCAGCCGGTGCACCTTGAGCGCCTCGGCGCCGCTGACCCGGGGTTCCCGGTTCTTTTCTATTGAATCCAAAAAATCCTGCAGCACGCTTCGGTGCCAGTCGTGCGGGAAAGCCATCGGGTCCGCGCCGGTGCCGCCGCCGCCCGCGTCGGTTTTCACTTCAATGGATTTCCCGTCGGTGAATTGGCACTTCAACGACGTCCCTTCCAATAGCGCAGTTCCCTGGGTTCCAGTCAATTCGATGCGCTCGGGAAAACCCGGATAAGCGCTCGTCGTGGCGTGAATCACGCCGAGCGCGCCGCTCTTCCAGCGCACCGCGGCGCCGACCAGGTCTTCGGTCTCCATGCGGTGGATCGGCGTGGTGGTCGAGAAGCCCTTCACTTCCGCGGCTTCTCCCGCGAACCAGCCGAGCAGATCCAGCGTGTGGATCCCCTGCGTCAGGAGCACGCCGCCGCCGTCGCGCGCCTTCGTGCCGCGCCCCGGCTGATCGTAGTAGCTCTGCGGGCGCCAGTTCGGGATCGAGGCGCAAGCCGAAACCAGCTCTCCGAGCCGTCCCGCCTCCAGCACTTCGTGCAGCTTTTCCGCGGCCGGGCGGAACCGATGCTGCAGGACGATACCGAGAGTTACGCTTTTACACGCCTGCACCAGGCGCTCGGCGCGCGAAGTGGAGATCTCCAAAGGCTTCTCGAGCAGCACGTGCTTCCCCGCAGCCGCGCAGCGCTCCACAAGGTCGAGATGCGTGTTCGGCGGCGTGAGGATGAGCACCGCGTCGACGGACCGATCTTCAAGAATCGTCTCCAGGCGGTCGCACTGCGGGAGGGGAAACTGCGCGGCGAATTTCGCGCGGCGCTCGGCCGAGGGGCTGTACGCGTACGCGACTTCGACGCGACCTTTCAGGTCGAGCAGGCTGCGGGCGTGCGGCGTGACCGCCATGCCCAGCCCCACGAGCGCGACGCGCTTCACTTGAACCCGTAGAGCTCCGCGGGATTGTCGACGAGGATAGCCTTGCGCGTCTTCTCGTCGGGCGCCCAGTCGAGCAGCAGGTCGAGCAGCTCCTCGTCGTCGGGCCTTTGCTCCCTGGGGACGGAGGGATGCGGCCAATTGGACGCCCACAGCATGCGCTCGGGCGCGTGCTTCACCAGCGCCCGGGCGAGGCGGCTCACGTCCTCGTATTTCGGCGCGCCGGTCTTGGAGGTCTCGTAGGGCGCGGACAACTTCACCCAGCAGCGTCCGGTATCCAGAAGTCTCAGCAAGGACTTGAAGGATTCGTGATCAGGAGTGACGGGCTCCAGGTACTTGCCGTTATGGTCGATGACGAACTTGCCCGGCAGGCGCTTGATCTGCGCCTCGTACTTCGGCAGCTCGCGGCCGTCGAGCTGCACGTTGGCATGCCAGCCGAACGGATGGACGCGCGCGATCACCGCGTCCATCTGCGTGAAGGGCACGGCGCCGCCGGGCAGGTTGAAGATGCGCTGGGCAACGACTCCCGCCTTGGTGAGCTTTTCGATTTCCGAGTCCTTCATCGAGGGATTGATTACGGCGACCGCGCGCGCGCTCTTGCCCAGCTCAGCCACGGCGGCGAGGGTCACGCGGTTGTCGTCGCGATAAGCGTTGGGCTGCACGACGACCACGCGCGCGAGCCCCAGCCTGCGCTGCAGCTCGCGGTACATCGGCACCGTGAAATCGCCGGGCATCGGCGTGCCGGGAGCGGCCGGCGACGCGCCATCGTAGAAATGCATGTGCGTGTCGGTCGCGCCGGCTGGAACCCTGATCTTCATTTCTTCTTTGCCTTTTTCCTTGTCACCGCACGCTTCCTGGGCGCCGCGGGGTTCGGGACGTCCTCGGCGGTGCAGAAGATGCCGCCCTGGTGGGCCTCCGCGATCGCGTCGGCGCTTGGTTTTTCCCTTTTAAGAATTTCTTCTGCAAACGATTCCGAATCGTCCTGCGGCCGGTAGCCGAGGCGAACGGCGTTCGAGTTGTCGTACCAGGCTCGCTTGTTGCCGGAGATGCCGTAGACGATCTCGAAGCGGATGTCGGGATGGTCGATGCCGATGGACACGAGCTGCGCCAGGTCGCGAGGGCTGAACCAGATGGAGAGGCGCCGCTTGTCGATCGGCACGGGGTTGACATTGCCGATGCGCATCATGAAGACCTCCATGCCGTACTTGTCGGCGTACAGGCTGCCGAGCGCCTCGCCGAACACCTTCGACACGCCGTAGCGGCTGTCGGGCTTGATGTAGACGCGATGGTCGATGGTCTGGTCGCGCCGGTAGAAGCCCACGGCGTGGTTGCTGGTCGGAAAGAGGATCCGCTTCACGCCGTTCCTGCGCGCCGCCTCGAACACGTTGTACGCGCCGATGATGTTCGCCTGGAGGATCCCCTCCCAGGGTCCTTCGACCGAGTAACCCCCGAGATGGACGATGGCGTCGACGCCCTTGGTGATGCGCAGCGCGTCGGACATCTTGGAGATGTCGGCCTTGATGAAGGTCTGCCCCTTGGGCGGCTTCGACGGACGCTTGTCGGAAAGGCGCAGCTTGTACCTCCCGGCAAGCTCGCGGCTGAGGTGGGTGCCGACGTCTCCGGTCGCACCGGTAATGAGAACGGTTTTCACAGAGCACTCCTCACAATGTCGTTGAACTGCGCCGCGCGCTCGAAATATACCGAGTGCCCTGCGGCTGGAACACGTACCGCCCGTCCTTTTGGCGCGAGCGGCGCGAGCGCCGGCCCCGCCGCGGGCGGAAACACCCAGTCTTCGTCGCCGGTGATGAACAGTACCGGCATCGGCAGCTGCGCGAGCAGCTTGGGTGGACGGTTGCGTAGCTCCCGGATTCGTCCTCGCACTTCTTCGCGGAAGGAAGCCGCGGCAATCTCCGAGATCTGCCAGTAGAGCTGGGCGAGCGCCGGCTGTTCGCGCGCCATGCGCTCGCCGCTCGCCGGATGGATGCCGCGCGACTGCAACGCCGCGAGTTCCTCTGGCGAGCTTCGAACCCAATCTTGAATCTCGGTATTTTCGATCTGGTTGAAGTCGATCGCGCCCGAAGTCGACGCCATCACGAGTGCCCGCACTTTCTTCGGCTCGCGCAGCGCGTAGTCGAGGCAGGTCCAGCCGCCCATGGATTGCGCGACTAGCGCGACGTTTTTCAGATCGAGCTCGTGGATCAGGGCAGCAAGGTCGTCGGCGTACGAATCCGGCGCGCTCCTGCCCGGCACGGGACGGGAAGGCGGAAAGCCGCGGTGCGCGAAAGCGATGCAGGTATGGCGGGCGGCGAAGTCCGCGACCTGCTGCCACCAGGAAAGATGGTTGCCGCCCAGCCCGTGCGCGAAGACGACCGGGGGCCCCTGCCCGACCACCTCGTAGTAGATCTCGGCGTCGCCGCGCCGCAGCCGCCCGCCGCGCCTCATCGAAGCAGGGCCTTACGCGTCCAGTGCTCGGCGTTCACCGCGCCCTTCGGTGCCCTGTCCTTCACAATCTCCGCAACTTGCGCGGCGGTCTCCATCGACTGGTGCTCGATCGCAGGCAGCGTCAGTCCCGCGGTGTGCGGGGTCGCGATCACGTCTTCGCGCGCGGCAAGCCGCGGCGTGGGCATCTGGTCCGGCGCCCTGCCGACGTCCGTTGCGCAACCGGCGAGGCGCCCGGAGTCGAGCGCCGCTTCGAGCGCGGCCTCGTCGACGAGGTTGCCGCGGGACACATTGATGAAATAAGCGCCGTCCTTCATCTTCGCAAAGGCATCCTTGCCGATCAGGTTCTCGGTCTCAGGTGTCGCCACCGCCAGCGGCAGGACGAAATCTGACTGACTCAGGAGCTCATTCAATGAGACTTGCTCGATGTCTTTCACATACGGGTCGTTGACGAGCACTCGCATGCCGAGCGCCGTGCATATCCGCACGACTTCCCTGCCGATGGCGCCGTAGCCGATCACACCGATCGTGCTGCCCTTGAGCTCGCGCCCCATCGACGCCGGGGGCACCCTGCCGTGGTGGTAGAAGTGCGCCGATCGCGTGATGCCGCGCGAAAGATCCACCAGGAAGCCGAGCACTAGCTCGCTCACCGAGGTGACGAAGCCGGCACTCGCCTGCGTGACCAGCACGCCGGCCTTGCTCGCGGCGGCGACGTCGACATTGCGGATGTCGATCGCGCAGCGCAGGAAGGCGACGAGCCTCGGCAGGCGCTCGAACAGCTGCGCCGGCCCGGGCGACTGCCGGTATGAGACGATGAGATCGCAGTCCTCCGCCGCCTTGATGAGGTCTTCGCCTTCCAGCGAATGCGCTTTCGTATTGAGCTTGACCTCGCCCGCCTTCCGCAAGCCGGCCAGCGCGCGCTCGCCGTAATAGTTCGCCATCGCCTCCGGCGAATGGGTCAGCAGGATCTTCAAGCGGCTTTTTTCTGTTCCGACGCCAGCTTGCGGTAGCGCTCGAGCGAGCGCGTGAGGTGGCGGCGCA
>DASQGB010000158.1:0-12579 GCA_035632815.1 Burkholderiales bacterium
AGCCGCCCGGCGGTCGACTTGCCGCAGCCCGATTCGCCGACCAGCGCCAGGGTTTCGCCGGGGAAGAGCTCGAAGCTGATGCCGTCCACCGCCTGGATCGCCTTGAAATGCTTGACCAGCCGTTCGACCTTCAGCAACGGCGTCACAAGGGCGCCCTCCAGCAGGCGGCGTGATGGCCTTTCTTGATTTCAACGAGGGGAGGAATTTCCGTCCGGCATTTTTCCACGACAAACGGACAACGGGGATGGAAGCGACAGCCTGAGGGCATCGCTGCGGCATCGGGCACGAAACCCTCGATGGCGCTCAATCGCTCCTGGTCGAGGTGCAGCTGCGGGATCGAGCCGAGCAGCCCGATGGTATAGGGGTGCTGCGGCTCCGAGAAGAGCCGCGCGACATCGCAGCGCTCGATCACCTTGCCCGCGTACATTACGATGACCTCGTCGGCGAGCTCGGCGATCACGCCGAGGTCGTGGGTGATGAGGATGATCGAGGTGCCGAGCTCGGCGCGCAGCGCGCGCATCAGCTCGAGGATCTGCGCCTGGATGGTGACATCCAGCGCGGTCGTGGGCTCGTCGGCGATCAGCAGCTTCGGGTTGCAGGCGAGCGCCATCGCGATCATCACGCGCTGGCGCATGCCGCCCGAGAGCTGGTGGGGATAGTCGTCGGCGCGTCGCTCGGGCGAGGGGATGCGCACGCGGCGCAGCATCTCGATCGTATGGTTTTTAGCTTCGTTCTTACTGATAGCTCTATGTCGCAACAGCGTTTCGGCGATCTGCTCGCCTACCGGGAACGCCGGGTTGAGCGAGGTCATCGGCTCCTGGAAGATCATCGAGAGCTGGTCGCCGCGCAGGTCGCGCAGGCGCTGCGCCGGCAGCTTGAGCAGATCCTCGCCTTCGAACATGACTTCGCCGCCGGCGATGCGCCCCGGCGGCTGCGGG
This sequence comes from Burkholderiales bacterium, assembly GCA_035632815.1. Lineage (GTDB taxonomy): Bacteria > Pseudomonadota > Gammaproteobacteria > Burkholderiales > SG8-39 > SCGC-AG-212-J23. Next base: position 939 of record DASQGB010000158.1, read on the forward strand.
ACCAGGCCCATGATCGAGAGCGCGGTCACGCTCTTGCCGCAGCCCGATTCGCCGACGATGCCGAGCGTGCGGCCGCGTTCCAGCCGAAAGTCGACGCCATCCACCGCGCGCACCTCGCCCTGCTCGCCGTCGAACAGGGTGCGCAGCCCGCGCACTTCAAGGAGCGCGGGTGCGGGACTTTCCATACTCGGAAATCTGTTTCTCTATCTCCTGCCGATCGAGGACTCCCCACGGCCGCGCCTTGCTGGGGCCGCAGCGCAGGTAGGGGATGAAGCGCTCGTGCGCCTTCTGGTAGAGGCGCCTGAGCTCGGCGAGGGGCTCGGCGTGGTCGTCGACCCTCAAGTCAATTTCCGCATAGTCCTCGGTCGAATGAATGAGCAAGGCCGCCGACTGCCTGCCGCGTTTGTCGCCGCCCGCGGCTTCGCCGGCCTCGAGCGCTGCAATGAGGCGCTCAGCGAACGGCGTTTTCTTCTCCCGGAAGGCTCGCGCCGTTTCCTGAATGACTTTCTCATTCAAAAGCATGTTGCCGGCCACCGAAAAGCCTTCTCCCGCAACCGCCCCGCACCAGTCGACGCAGGCGGACCCCGTGTGCTGGCCGATGCGGCCCGCTGCATCGATGACGTGGAGCTGCCGGTGCTCGCGCCCTTCGTCCGGCGCCGTGAGCCGCTTCACCACCTCCGCGGCGGCCACCCCCGCGCGAAGCAGCTCGAGTCCCTGCCTGCCGTAGTGCGGATTGACCAGCGCCTGCGTCGAGAGCGCGCCGACGCGGCTCTGCGCGTGCGGGCACAGGGCGCCGACCGCGAAGAAGCGGGTCGCGATGGCGACGCCGAAGGCGCCGCTCGCCGCATCGCGCGCTATGATTGACCAGGTCATGGGCCGCGATGATACCCCGGGGGAAATTCCGCGCGACTACAACGCGGCGGTAGACCTCGTCGGCCGCAACCTCGCCGCCGGCCGCGGCGGCAAGGTCGCTTTCGCCGACGACTCGGGCAGCTGCACGTACGCCGAGCTCGCCGGGCGCGTCGACCGCGCCGCCAACGCGCTGCGCGCCCTCGGCATCGAGCGCGAGCAGCGCATCGCCATCGCCATGCTCGATTCCTGCGACTGGCCGGCTGTGTTCCTCGGCGCGATCAAGGCCGGCATCGTACCGGTCGCGCTGAACACGCTCCTCACCAGCGCCGACTATGAATATCAGCTGCGCGACAGCCGCGCGCGCGCGCTCTTCGTTTCGGATGCGCTGCTCAGGAGCTTCGACCCGATCGCGAAGAATTGCCCCGATCTCAAGCGCATCGTCGTCGCCGGGCCGCAGTTGAACGAATTGCTCTCGAAAGCCGCGCCGAGAGCGGAATCCGCGGCCACTACCCGGGACGACATCTGCTTCTGGCTCTACTCCTCGGGCTCGACCGGCGCGCCGAAAGGCACGGTCCACCTGCACTCGCACCTCATCGCCACCGCCGAGCTCTATGCCAAGCCGATTCTCGGCATCCGCGAATCCGACGTCGTCTTCTCCGCGGCCAAGCTCTTCTTCGCCTACGGCCTGGGCAACGCGCTGACCTTTCCGATGGCGGTCGGCGCCACCGCGATCCTGATGGCCGAGCGCCCGACACCCGACGCGGTGTTCAAGCGGTTGCTCGATAAGAAACCAACCATTTTCTACGGCGTTCCGACGCTATACGCCGCATTGCTCGCCAGTCCTGCTTTCCCCGATAAAACGAAATTGAATCTAAGAGTCTGTACTTCCGCAGGCGAAGCGCTCCCCGCCAACCTCGGTGAGCGCTGGACCGAGCGCACCGGCACCGAGATCCTGGATGGCATCGGCTCGACCGAGATGCTGCACATCTTCCTCTCCAACCGCCCCGGCGATGTGCGCTACGGCACCACCGGCAAGCCGGTCCCCGGCTACCAGGTGCGCCTGGTCGACGACCACGGCCAAGTCATCACCAGGCCCGGCGAGATGGGCGAGCTGCAGATCAGCGGCCCCACCTCCGCGCTCATGTACTGGAACCAGCGCGAGCGCACCAAGAATACTTTCCAGGGCCCCTGGACCCGCAGCGGCGACAAGTACACCGTGGACGCGGAGGGCTATTACACCTACGGCGGCCGCTCGGATGACATGCTCAAGGTGAGCGGGAATTACGTCTCGCCGGTGGAGGTCGAATCGGCCCTCATCACCCACGAAGCCGTCCTCGAGTGCGCCGTGGTCGGCGCCGCGGATGAAAACCAGCTCATCAAGCCGCGCGCCTTCATCGTCCTCAAGGTCGGCCAGTCGCCGAGCGACTCTTTGAAAACCGCGCTTCAGCAGCATGTAAAGGACAAGCTCGCGCCTTACAAATACCCGCGCTGGATCGAGTTCCTGAGCGAGCTGCCGAAGACGGCCACGGGCAAGATCCAGCGCTTCAAGCTCAGGAGTTAGTAAAATCCGGCCATGGCTACGAGACCCGAATCCACGAACGAGATCAAGGTCGATCCGAACGCGCTGTTCCTCGAGGAGGTCTTCACCGACCGGCGCGTCGGCACCATCCGCCGCCTGACGCCGGTCAAGAAGGGCGGCGAGCGGGACACCGCGCGCGCGGTCCTCTACGTGGGCGAGACGCAGGTGCTCACGCCCGCGGGCGCACTGCCGATCGGCTTCGAGATCGGCGCGGGCTCGCTCGAGGAGGCGGCGGAGAAGTTCGGCCAGCTCGCCAAGGATGCGATCGAGCGCACGGTGAAGGAGCTGCAGGAGCTGCGCCGCCAGGCGGCGTCGTCGATCGTGGTCCCCGGCCAGCCCGGGTCCGGCAAGATCCAGATTCCGTAGTACGCGCGCGCGGTAGGCCCCGCAGTAGGCCAGACTACGCTGCTAGCTTCGCCTTCTCGTAGTCGAACGCCAGGGGGCTGATGTCGCCCGCATAGATCGCCTGGATGCGCTCTTCCGGCAACGGCTGGCTGAACTGGGCATTGCGCATGCGGATGCGCTGCCTGAGCTGCTCGGCGGCGAGGCTCTGCAGCAGCTTCCAGTCGGACTCCTTGAGGCTTTCCTCGGCGATGCCGGCGATGCCCGCGAGCATGTGCTCGAACTCGTCGTCGTAGACCTTGGAGCAGGCCTCGGCGATCCTGCCCTCGACGCCCGGCTTGCCGCGCAGCGCCATGCCCTCCGAGAACAGGGTGCAATAGCCGCCCTCGGTGAGCTTGCAGGCGCGCATGCCGAGGGCGCCGTGCTCGGCCTGGTGCTTGTAGCGCAGCGCGGTAAGCGCGTCCTCTTCGGGCCAGGGCTCGAGCTTGTTCGGGTCGATCTTCGGCGCGCCGGCCGGCCGGATGGCGTCGTGCAGGTCGGCGAAGGCGCAGTAGTGGCTGAGCTCGGCTTTGATGCCCTCGAGGACATCGAGGAAATCGTGGCGATCCATCGTCACGTCTATTTCATGAACTTTTTGCGTAATTCTTTTCAATTGGCCAGGCACCACACCGCCGCGGTCGTACTTGCCCACGCCCGAGCCCCAGAACTCCTTGAAGCACTGGCGCTGCAGCCACAGCAGGTCGGTCTGCAGATTGCGCTTGGGGGAAGTCCAATAGGTGCGCACGACCTCGGCCTCGCCGGCCCACAGCGGGGTACAGCCGTTGATGAGGCGCTCGATGTTGGCGATACTCATGATGCGTGGATCGCAGGATCATAGCTGAAGTGCAATCGTGGATGAGCGCCGCGCAGCGCGTGGTGGTGCTCACCGGCGCGGGCATCTCCACCGATTCGGGCATCCCGGACTTCCGCGGGCCGCAGGGCGTGTGGACGAAAAATCCGCTGGCCGAGAAGATGTCCAACATCCATTACTACCTCGCCGATCCCGAAGTGCGGCGCGCGTCGTGGCAGAACCGGCTGGCGAGCCCGGCCTGGAGCGCGAAGCCGAACCCGGGGCACCTCGCGCTGGTGGAGCTCGAGCGGCAGAAGAAGCTGCACGCGCTCGTCACCCAGAACATCGACGAGCTGCACCAGCTCGCCGGCAATTCGGCGCAGCTCGTGATCGAGGTCCACGGCAGCATGCGCCGCTTCATGTGCTGGGGCTGCGGCATGCGCGGGCCGATGCAGAAGGTTCTCGACCGGGTGCGCGCCGGGGAACAGGACCCGCATTGCCGCGACTGCGGCGGGATCCTCAAGAGCGACACCATCTCCTTCGGCCAGCAGCTCGTTCCCGAGGTGATCGACCGCGCGATGCAGGCAGCCGGCGAGGCGGATCTGTTCCTCGCTGTCGGCACCAGCCTGCAGGTCTACCCGATCGCCGGCGCGGTGGACATGGCGCGCTCCGCCGGCGCGAAGCTGGTCATCGTCAACGCCCAGCCCACCCCGTTCGACGAAGTGGCGGATGCAGTTTTCTCCGCCTCGATCAGCGAGGTGTTGCCTAAGATCGTAGACCCAGGAAGCGCTTCGCGTTCCCTGAGCTGACCGCCACCAGCGTCTCGCCGTGGAGCTGCGCGGCTTCCACCGACTTCATCGGCGTCAGGTCGCCGAGCGCGAACGGATAGTCGGTGCCGACGAAGATTTGGGACGCTCCAAATCGCTCAATCAAGAAACGAATTGAAGAAGCATCAAACACCAGCTGGTCGTAGTAAAAGCGCTTCGCGGTGACATCCGGCGATTCGGCGACCGACTCCTTCGCCTTCGGGAACATCTTCCAGGCGTGCACCAGGCGCGGCAGCAGCATCGCCATGACGCCGCCGCCGTGGCTGAAGGCGATGCGCAGCTTCGGATGGCGCCCGGCGATGCCGCCGGTGATCATCGAGGCGCAGGCAAGTCCGATATCGCCGGGAAAGCACACCGCCTGCTCGGGAAAGGCGCCGACGATGCGGTCGTGGCCCGCCGGACGCAAGGCATGCACGAAGATCGCCGCGCCGAGGTTTTCCGCGGCGGCGAAGAAGGGCTCGAAGCGCGGGTCGCCGATGGAGGTGCCGTTGACGTGGCTCGCGATCTCGACGCCGGAAAACTTGAGGGTTTGCATTACGTACTGCAATTCCCGGATGGAAGAATCGACATCCTGCAACGGCACCGCGCCCAGGCCGATGAAGCGCTGCGGCGCCTGCGCGATCATCGCGGCGATCTGGTCGTTGAGGTAGCGGATCAGGACTTTCGCGTCCTCGAGCGGCAGCCAGTAGGACAGCAGCTCCGGCATCGGCGAGATCGCCTGGCGCGCGACGCGCATCGCGCCCATGTCCTCGATGCGCCGCGGCACGCTCCAGCAGCCGTCGGACACCGTGCGGTAGAGCTTGCCCGAGATCATCACGTGCCGGTGGCAGGCGTGCGCCTCGGCCATCGACGGCCAGGGCACGTCGCGCCCCTTGCCGGCGTAGGCGGGGAAGTTTTCGGGAACGACATGGGTGTGAACGTCGATGCAATCTGTCATCCAAGAATTATAGAATCTCTCCGCATGGTGCCGCGCCTGCAGGCGATCCTCGAGCAGGAATACCCGCGCTTCTCCGACGCCGAGTACGCGCGCCGCCACCGCGCCCTCGCTCAGGTGATGGACAAGGCCGGCGTCGATCATCTGCTGGTGGTTACCGACCACCGCGCGGGCAACGCGCCGCAATGGGTGACCGGCTGGCCGGGCACGGTCGAGGCGTACGTGCTGTTCAAGCCCGGCGAGCAGATGACGATGCACGTCGAGTGGTTCAACCACTTTCCTCTCGCGAAGAAGCTCGCCAAGGGCTGCGACGTGCGCTGGGGCGGGCACCAGGGCATAGGCAAGACGATCGAGGAGCTCAAGCGCCGCAGCGCGAGGCGTGTGGGGTTGATCGGGCCGTTGGTCGCTTCAAAGGTGAGATCTCTGGAAGAGAGCTTCGAAATCAAGCCCCTTGACGGCGACTATGTCCGCCTGCGCCTGATCAAGTCGGAGGAAGAGATCGATTGGCTGCGGATCGGCGCGGCATTGACCGATCTGGGCCTAAAGGAACTGCTGGAAAATACAAAACCTGGCTTGACCGAAAGAGAGCTTGGCAACCTTGTTGAGCGCGGCTACGTAGGCGAGGGCGGCACCACGTTCATCCACTACATCGGCGTGACGTCGATGGCGCAGCCGCGGCTTTTCGTGCCGCCGCAGTTCCATTCGTCGCGCCGGGTGCGCGAGGGCGATGTCGTGTTCTGCGAGCTCTCGGCGCAGTGGTGGGATTATTCCGGCCAGGTGCTGCGCAGCTTCACGGTCGGGGCGCCGCCGACGCCGCTTTACCGCGCGCTGCACGAAACCGCCGAAGCGGCGTTCGACGCCGTCACCACGGTGGCGCGCCATGGGGCAACGATGCAGCAGATCGTCGACGCCGCGGGGTTGATCGAGGAGCGCGGCTTCACGGTGTGCGACGACCTCATGCACGGCTTCGGCGGCGGCTACTTCCCGCCGATCGTCGGCACGCGCAGCCGCCCGGCCGGCCCGCTGCCCGGCATGACGCTCGAGGAGAACATGACGGTCGTGGTGCAGCCGAACGTGATCTCGACGAAAGACAATGCCGGAGTGCAGGTAGGCGAGCTGATCCGCATCACCCGCACCGGCTTCGAGCGGCTGCACGACGCGCCGCGCGGTTTCCTGCGGGTATGAATCCGGTCATCGTGGCGGGAGCAGGGCCGGTCGGCCTCGCCACCGCGCTTTCCCTCGCTCACCAGGGCGTTCCGGTGCAGGTGATCGAGGCGGAGCCCGGGCTCACCGTCGACCAGCGCGCCGGCACCTTTCATCCGCCGACGCTCGAGATGCTCGCGCCTTTCGGCGTCACCGACGACATGCATCGCATCGGCCTCAAGGTGCCGCGCTGGCAGATCCGCGACCGCAGGCAGGGCGTGATCGCCGAGTGGGACCTCGGGCTGATCGCCGACCTGACGCCGTATCCCTACCGCTTTCACCTCGAGCAGCATCGCCTCACGCCGATCCTGTTCCACAAGCTGCACGGCTTCTCCAACGCCGCGGTGCGCTTCTCGACCGGCTTCGTCGGCGCCACGCAGGAGGGCGACGGGGTGCTGGTGCATACCACCGCCGGCCCCCTGCGCGCGAGCTGGCTGATCGGCTGCGACGGCGGGCGCAGCGCGGTGCGCAAGGCGCTCGGCGTCGAGTTCGAAGGCTTTACCTGGCCCGAGCGCTTCCTCGTCATCAGCACCATCGAGGACTTCGCGCAGGACGGCTTCACCTCCAACGCCTACGTCGCCGACCCGAAGGAGTGGGCCGCGGTGTTCCATATGCCCCACGACCGCCCGAGCGGACTGTGGCGCCTCGCCTTCCCGGTGCACCCGCAGGAGAGCGAAGAGGCCGTGCTCGCCGACGACGCGGTGGAGGCGCGCATGCAGCGCTTCGTGGCGCGGCCGCGGCGCTACGAGGTGCCTTACAAGGGCATCTACCGGGTGCACCAGCGCGTCGCCGGTCAATGGCGCGCCGGGCGCATTCTGCTCGCGGGCGACGCCGCGCATCTCAACAATCCGCTGGGCGCCTTCGGGCTGAACGGCGGGCTGCACGACGCCATCATGCTCGCGGACTACCTCGGCAAGGTATGGCGCGGCGAGGCCGACGACAGCCTGCTCGACCTCTACGTGCGCCAGCGGCGCACCGCGAACGTCGAGTTCGTGCAGTCGCAGTCGATCAGCAACAAGCGCATGCTCGAGGAGGCCGATCCGGCCGCGCGCGAGAAGACCTTCGACGAGCTGCGCCGCATCGCCGCCGACCGCAACCTGGCGCGCGACTTCCTGATCCGCTCGTCGATGATCTGGAGCGTAAGGAGAGCCGCCGAAATCCAATAAAGGGGTCAGAGCAAATTTCCGAGTCCCACGTCATCTCGTATGGGAAATTTGCTCTGACCCCTTTAAAGCATCGCCGAGCCGCCGTCGACCACCAGGGTCTGGCCGGTAATGAAGGCGGCATCGTCGCTGGCGAGGAAGCTCACCGCGCCGACCAGGTCTTCGGGGGTCTCGTCGCGCTGGATGGCGCGCGTCATGCGCGTGAGCTCGCCCTGCTTCACGTGCACCGGGTCCTTCGCCACGTTCTCGGACAGCGTAAATCCCGGCGCGAGGGAATTGACGGTGATCCTGTCTTTGCCGAGCTCGCGCGCGAGGCCGCGGCTCATGGCGATCACCGCGCCCTTGCTCGCGATGTAGTGCAGGAAGAACGGCACGCCCTTGAGCGGCGCGCCGGAGGCGAGGTTGATGATGCGCCCGGCGCCGGCGGAGCGCATGTGCGGCACGCAGGCGCGGCAGCAGAGGAACACGCCGAGCGTATTGACGTCCATCACTTTGCGCCACTCGGCGGCCTCGATCTTCTCGAACGGCCGCAGCTCGATGCCGCTGAAGAGCGCCGCGTTGTTCACCAGGATGTCGATGCGGCCGAAGGCCTTCAGGGTCTGGGCCGCCATGCGCGCTACGTCCTGCTCGGAGGAAACGTCGATGTCGAGGCCGAGCGTCCTGGCGCCGGTCGCCTTGGCGATCTCGGCCGCCGCGACGTCGTATTTGTGCAGGTCGGCGACGGCCACCGCGGCGCCGTCCTGCGCGAGGCGCATGGCGAGCGCTCTTCCGATCCCGCTGCCGCCGCCGGTGACGATAGCGACCCTGCCTTTCAGCCTGTCCATGGCATGCGATAGTACCGGATCGATGGAGGCGATCAGAGCAGACGTCGTAGGCAGCCTGCTGCGGCCGGCGCGCTGGAAGGAGGCGCGGCTACGGCTCGAAGCGGGTTTGATTCATCCTGACGCATTTCACGCCGTGGAAATGGAATGCATTCGCGCCAACGTGAAGCTGCAGGAAGACGCGGGCCTCGACGTGATCACCGACGGCGAGATCAGCCGCCTCAACTTCCAGGACAGCTTCGGGTTATCGGTAGGCGGTTTTGATTCGACCTCCGAAAGAATCGCCTCGCACGAAAAAAGAACGCAGGGCGGATCCGCATTGCAGCGCTGGGAAATCCCCGACCTCGCCGGCCCGGGTACGCCGGTGACGCACCGCCGCGGCGCGGTGCGGCGCCTGAAGCTGGAGCGCAACGTGCCGCTGGAGGAGTACCGGCGAGTCGCGCCGATGGCAAGCCGGCCGGTCAAGGTGAGCCTGGTCGGCCCGGACCGCGTCTCGCAGCGCTTCGACCACCAGGCCTCGAAGGCGGTGTACGCGGACGTCGACGAGTTCATGGCCGACGTAGTCGCGATCCAGCGGCAGATGATTGGCGAGCTGGTCCAGGCCGGCTGCCGCTATGTGCACATCGACGCCCCCGGCTATACCGCCTACGTCGACGCGCCGTCGATGGAGGCGATGCGCAGGCGCGGCGAAGACCCGATGGCGTACTTCTCGCGCTCGCTCAGGGCGGACGCCGAGCTCGTGCGCGGATTCGAGGGCGTGACCTTCGGCATCCACCTCTGCCGCGGCAACCAGCGCAGCATGTGGCACCGCGAAGGCACGTACGACGCGATCGCCGAGCGCCTGTTCGGCGAGCTGCCGCACCAGCGCTTCCTGCTGGAGTACGACAGCCCGCGCGCCGGCGGCTTCGAGCCGCTGCGCTTCGTGCCGAAAGGCAGGACGGTGGTGCTCGGCGTAGTGAGCAGCAAGCTGCCGCAGCTCGAGTCGATCGAGGATGTGAAACGGCGCGTCGCCGCGGCGGCGAAGTATGTTCCACTCGAGTTTCTCGCCATCAGCCCGCAATGCGGGTTCGCTTCCGATGTGGTCGGGAACCTGGTCAGCGAGGACGACCAGAAGCGCAAGCTCGAGCGGGTGGCGCAAGCCGCGCGGCAGATCTGGGGATGACATGAAATTCGGCATCAACTTCTTTCCTTCGTTCCGGCCGCAGGACAGCAGCACGGCCGACTATTACCAGCAGTGCATCCGCATCGCGGAGCGGGCGGACGCGCTTGGCTACAGCAGCATCAAGACGGTCGAGCATTCGTTCTACGACTACGGCGGGCACTCGCCCAATCCCTGCGTGTTCCTGTCGGCGATCGCGGCGCGCACCAGGCGCATCCGCCTCATCACCGGCGCCGTGATCCCGGCCTTCCACCATCCCGCGCATCTCGGCGGCGACCTGGCGATGCTCGACAACATGAGCCGCGGCCGCCTCGACGCGGGCTTCGGCCGCGCCTTCCTGCCGAAGGAGTTCGAGGTGTACGGCGTGCCGATGTCGCAGAGCCGCGAGCGCTTCGAGGAATCGATCGCAATGATCAGGCGGATGTGGACCGAGGATCGGGTCACCGTGAAAGGCAAGTACTGGAACCTCGAGGACGTCCGCCTGATGCCGCGCGTGGTGCAGAAGCCGCATCCGCCGATCTGGGTCGCGGCGATCTCGACCGAGGAGTCGTTCGTCTACGCGGCAAAGAATGGCTTCAACCTGATGATCGTGCCCTATGCCGGCAAGCCCGGCGCGCTGCAGGAGTTCGTGAAGATGTACCGCCGCGTGTGGGCCGAGTCCGGCCACCCGCCGGGCGCCGAGCAGATCCAGGTGTCGCAGTTCGCCTATGTGGCCGAGGATGCAGACGAGGCGCGCGCCGGCTTCGAGCGCATCTGCAAGCGCTACCTCGAGACCTTCGCCGATGCGGTGGTGTCGTGGAAAGGACGCAACGAGTCGGAGTATCCCGGCTACGACAAGATGGTGGCGAGCATCCTCGCCACCACCCCGGAGAAGATCGTGCAGAACGGCGGCGCCTTCGTCGGCACGCCCGCCGAGGTCACCGGGCAGATCCGCGCCTGCATCGACGCCTTCGGGCCGATCGAGCCTTCGATGCAGATCAACTTCGGCGGCTCAGCCGACGCCGAGGCGCTGCGCACGGTGGAGCTGCTGGCATCGAAAGTGATGCCGCAGTTCAAGTGATGGTTTGACCCCCTGACAAGGGGGTCGTGAGCCGCAGGCGAGCGGGGGGTTTGAAAAGAACAAAAAACAAGAACCGGAAACCCCCCGGCCTCATTTGGCAAATGCGGCGCCACCCCCCTTGTCAGGGGGGCAAAAAATCAGTTGCTGCGGTAGTCGGGCGGGACGCCGGCGGGCGGGCGGCCGGGAGGCGGAGGGGGCGGCGGTGGCGAGTAGTGGGTCTGCCGCGAGGGACTGGACCGAACCTGCTCGCGCGCCATCGGGATCTTGTGGCCCTTCGCGTACATGCACTGCTGGTAGCCGAAGTCGTAGCGCTGCTGAACGGTGCGGCCCGAGGCATGCGCGGCGTCGGTGCCGGCGAGCGCGCCGGCAGCGAGGCCGACGCCTGCACCGACTCCGGCGCCGCTGTGCCCGCCGAGCGCCGCTCCGGCGACCGTTCCCACGGCAGCGCCGACCACTGCGCTTTTCACGCCGGCGTCGTTGGATGCCTGCTCAGGAGTGCGACCCAGCTGGGAATGCGCGTACTGGCGGCACTCGCTGTCGTCGAAACGGAACTGGTCGAAGCTCTTGCCGCTGCCTGGCAGGACGAGCACCCCTGGCCCCGACGGCGGCGCGGTAGCGCAACCCGTGAGCAATACCAAAATACCTAGAAAGCTCTTTTTCATTGCGCGGGCGGCGGCGCGGGCGGAACGCGCTGCCAGCCGCTAGGGCAGGTTTTCACGTACGGGTAATACCCGCGGCTGGTGTCGCAGTAGTACCACCAGCCTTGCTGGGACTGGTCGGGCGCGGCATCGCTACGCTCGACGTAGACCGGCGGCGAGGCCGGGACTACGACCGTCGGCGGGTAGTAGTAGTAAGGCGGCGGGTAGTACCAG
>DASQGB010000159.1:0-2682 GCA_035632815.1 Burkholderiales bacterium
TTTCTAGGAGCTTTACAACGCGATGTCGGACGTAGCGCACCTGCGGCAGGTCCGGCCGGCGAGCCCCCAGCTTCCGGTCTCGTGGTATTTCGACCCGGCGATTTTCGAGCTCGAAAAGAAGCTCCTGTTCGACGCCGGCCCCAACTACGTCGGCCATGAGCTGATGGTGCCGTACGTGGGTGACTACCACACGCTTTCCTGGACCGATGACGCCTGGATGCTCGTCCGTAGCGATCAAGGCGTCGAGCTCCTGTCGAATGTCTGCCGCCACCGCCAGTCGATCATGCTCGGCGGGCGCGGCAACACGCAGAGCATCGTCTGCCCGCTGCACCGCTGGACCTACGACCTGAAGGGCGAGCTGCTCGGCGCCCCGCACTTCGCCGAGAGCCCCTGCGTCAAGCTGCGCTCCAGGCCGCTCACCAGCTGGAGGGGCCTGCTCTTCACCGGTCCGCGCGACCCGCGGCGCGACCTTGCGCGCATCACCACCCTCGCCGACTGGGATTTCACGGGCTACGTCCTGGATTCGGTGCGCGTGGACGAATACAACATCAACTGGAAGACCTTCATCGAGACTTATCTCGAGGTCTACCACGTCGATCCGTTCCATCCGGGCCTCGGCAACTTCACCGACTGCAACAACTTCAGCGTCGACTACGGCGAGGAATACTCGGTGCAGATCGTAGCCGCCAAGGCCGGCCTCTCGCGCCCCGGCACGCCGGTCTACAAGCGCTGGCAGGAGATGTGTCTGAAACAGCTCGACGGCCGGGAGCCCAAGCACGGCGCGCTTTGGGCGTCGTATTTTCCCGGGCTCACCTTCGAGTGGTATCCGAACGTGCTGGTCGTGTCGCACCTCATCCCGCGCTCGCCGACGCGCACCACCAACGTCGTCGAGTTCTACTATCCCGAGGAAATCGTGCTGTTCGAGCGCGAGTTCATCGAGGCCCAGCAAGCCGCGTACGCGGAAACGGCGATCGAGGACAACGAGATCTGCCTGCGGCTCGACCGCGGCCGCCGCGCGCTGTACGAGCAGGGTCTCGACGACGCCGGCCCGTATCAATCCCCGATGGAAGACGCCGAGGTTCACTTCCATGAATGGCTCCACGCTCATCTCGACCGGTGAGTTAGAGAAGAACTTACCCCGCTGGCGCGTCTTCGATTGCCGGCATGACCTCGCCAAGCCCGACCTAGGCGAGAGCCAATACCGCGAAGGCCATATCCCGGGCGCCCTGTTTGCCCACCTCGAGCGCGACCTCTCGGGCCGCAAGAGCGGAAAGAACGGCCGCCATCCCCTGCCCGACCCGCAGGATTTCGAGAAGTGGCTCGAGAAGACCGGCCTCACTCCCAAGGACCAGGCGGTGTGCTACGACGCGGGAAACGGCTCGATGGCCGCGCGCCTTTGGTGGATGCTGCGCTGGATCGGCCACGAGAATGTCGCGGTGCTCGACGGCGGTTTGGCGAAGTGGACGAAGGAAGGACGGCCGGTCACCATCGCCGTGCCGCTCTTCACGCCTTTGAACTACCCGATCAGCTTGCGCAAAGATCTTGCTGTCGATGCCGGAACGATCGAGAAAAACCTGCGCAAGCTTTTCCTGCTCGACGCCCGCGCTCCGGCGCGCTACCGCGGCGAGCAGGAGCCGATCGATCCGGTCGCCGGCCGCATTCCCGGCGCGAAGAATCGCTTCAACAGCGAGAATCTTTCTGCGCAGGGGACATTCAAAGACGCGGCTGAATTGAAGAAAGACTTTGAAACCATGCTCGGCGGCCGGTCCCCTTCCGAAATCGTCCACTACTGCGGCTCGGGGGTCGCCGCCTGCCACAATCTGCTCGCGATGGAAGTGGCCGGGCTGCCCGGCGGCAAGCTCTACGCCGGCTCGTGGAGCGAATGGATCGCGGATCCTGCGCGCCCGCGCGAGCGCGGCTAGAGTTTCTGTAGCGGCGGCTCGGCGTTATCCGGGAGCGGCAGGCCGGCGGAGTTGAGCACCATGGCCATCAGCGAGTAATAGCCGCACAGCGCCAGCAGCTCGAGCGCGCCATCGAGTCCAAACCGGTCCTTGATTCTCGAGAATGTCTCATCCTCGACGTGCCCGGTTCGATGTGCGTCGCGGCAGAAGGCGTACACGGCAGCCTCGTCTTCCGACATGCCGGGCGGCGCGCGGTCCTCGGCGATGGCCGCGACGATGCGCGCATCGAGTCCCGCCTGACGCGCGAGCTTCTCGTGCATGATCCATTCGTGCTGGCAGGTCCAGCGCCGCGCGGTCACCAGCACCGCCAGCTCGAGCAGGCCGGCGGGCAACTTGCTCCCCCAGCGCAGCTGCTCGCCGAGCTGCTGCACGCGGCGCGCCAGGGCCGGGTGGTGGAGCAGCGCGATGAACGGTCCGCGCACCTCGCCGCGCGGGCCGGCGGCGATCTCGGCCGCGACCTCGCGCTGCGCGAGGGTCATGGCCTCCGGGGTAAGACGCGGGAAGCGCGGCTGTGTCATCCTCGCTCCATGATGGCCGACGTCCTGCTGATCGTCCACTTCATGATCGTCGTGTTCATCGTCGGTGGCCTCGTTCTCATTTGGATCGGCGCCGCGCTTGGCTGGCGCTGGGTGCGCAATCCGTGGTTCCGCTACCTGCACCTGGGCGCGATCGCCTACGTCGCCGGCGAAGCGCTGCTCGGGGTGATGTGTCCCCTCACGGT
>DASQGB010000160.1:0-9009 GCA_035632815.1 Burkholderiales bacterium
AAGCTGGTGGCGGAGATGGACCGTTACATTCCGACCCCGGTACGGGTGATCGACAAGCCGTTCCTGATGCCGATCGAGGACGTGTTTTCGATCTCGGGCCGCGGCACGGTGGTGACCGGTCGCATCGAGCGCCTCCGCAAGCTTCAGGATCGACTTTGTCCCCAGATCCGAGTCCTCGCCCTCCAGCGCCTTGAGCGCGCTGCCGATCACCACCGGGGTCTTGTCCCCCGGGAACTCGTACTTCGAGAGCAGCTCCCGGACTTCCACCTCCACCAGCTCCAGCAGCTCCTTGTCATCGACCATGTCGGCCTTGTTCAGGTACACCACGATGTAGGGCACCCCCACCTGGCGCGCCAGCAGGATGTGCTCGCGCGTCTGCGGCATCGGCCCGTCGGCCGCACTCACCACCAGGATCGCCCCGTCCATCTGCGCCGCGCCGGTGATCATGTTCTTGATGTAGTCGGCATGCCCCGGGCAGTCGACATGCGCGTAGTGGCGCTTCTCGGTCTGGTACTCCACGTGCGCGGTGTTGATCGTGATGCCGCGCGCTTTCTCCTCCGGCGCCGCGTCGATCTGGTCGTAGTTCTTCGCTTCCCCGCCGTACTTCTTCGCCAGGATGTGCGTCATCGCCGCCGTCAGCGTCGTCTTGCCGTGGTCCACGTGCCCGATCGTGCCCACGTTCACGTGCGGCTTGGTGCGCTCGAATTTGGTTTTTGCCATCTAGATCTTCCTGAATCACCTGGTGCCCATGATGCGGATTGAACGCATGACCTCTCCCTTACCAAGGGAGTGCTCTACCACTGAGCTACATGGGCGTATAAAAATTCAGGGCGAAAAAATTCAGGGCTTCAATCGTGCTGGAGCGGGTGAAGGGAATCGAACCCTCGTCATAAGCTTGGAAGGCTTCTGCTCTACCATTGAGCTACACCCGCCCTTCCTTTACGGTAGCTGCGCTTCACCCAGTTGCTCTTCGTCGTCCGCCGCCGGCAGGGCCCTGAATGCTGGTGGAGGGGGTTGGATTCGAACCAACGTAGGCGCGAGGCCAACAGATTTACAGTCTGCCCCCTTTAGCCGCTCGGGCACCCCTCCGGCGGAACCCGAAATTATGTGAGTTATCTGACGGTTGGTCAAGAAATTACGTTCCATACCTGACCGCGGATCCGAGGCTGCGCAGCGCGGCGAGGGCGCTGTGGCAGGCGAGCCACGCGGTTTTCGGGTTTTCAGGCGCCGGCACGTTCTCCAGGGTGACGGTGATCCGGCCGCTGCGGCCGGAAATGCGGATGGTGTGCGTGTTGTGGGTGAGCGCCGGATCCGCCACCACCGTCAGATGGGTGCGGTCGAAGCCGATCCCGGCCATGGCCAGCACCGCGGCGATGTTCACGTTCTGAGGAAAATGCGGCACGCCCTCGCGCGCCGGTCCCTCGAAGAGGGTCTTCGGTTGCTTCAAATGCAGTAAATCCACTCCGAGGCCTTCCACGTAGGAAATGCCCATCCACGCCACGGGCGGCTTGGCAACCTGGACCGACACCGAGTCCACACCGGCGCTGCACGCGGCCTTGAGCGCGTCCAGACCGCCGATGCCGCCGGATGGGACGTAAAGCAGGGCGCCGGAGCGCTGCGCCGCCTGCTCGGCCGCCGCGCGCAGGGCATCCTCGGCGAGCGCGCCCGCCGACATTACCACCACGTTCACGCCGGCTTCGAGCAGCGGCAGCAGGTATTCCCGGACCGCGGCGTGGGAGGCGGCTTCGAGCACCGCGTCCGGCCGCAGGCCGAGGAGCGCCTCGCGCCCCACCACGTAGGGCACGCCGAACTCGCGCGCGAGGGCGGCGCCGCGCGAGCCCGCGCTGCGCCCCACGATGGCGCTTATCTCGACCCCTGGCACGGCGCGCTCGAGCAGCAGCCGCGCAATGGTTCCTCCTCCGAGCAGGGCGACGCGCATGGGCACTCTCCAGTAAAATTGCCTCGAAAGGGAGGCGGTCAGTGCGTATCGCGATTCTAGAAGACGATCCCGATCAGCTGGCGCTGCTCAAGCGCTGGATCATCGAGGATGGCCACGACGTCCACGCCTGGCAGGCGGGGCGCGAGGCGATGAAGCATGCGGGTCGCGAAAGCTTCGACCTGTTCATGCTCGACTGGCAGGTGCCCGACGTATCGGGCGCCGAGGTGCTGATGTGGCTGCGCGCCAATATCTCGCGCAGCGTGCCGGTGCTTTTCGTGACGGTGCGGGATTCGGAGCAGGACATCGTGTTCGCGCTCGAGCACGGCGCCGATGACTACATGGTGAAACCGGTACGGCGGCAGGAGCTCCTCGCTCGAGTGCACGCCCTTTTGCGGCGCGCTTATCCCATCGAGGAGAAGAAGCAGCTTTCGTTTCCGCCCTTCGAGATCGACACCCAGCGCGCCGAGATCCGCCGCGACGGCACGAAAATCGAGCTTACGCCGAAGGAGTTCGAGCTCACGGTCACGCTGTTTCGCAACATCGGGCGCCTGCTGTCGCGCGGCCATCTGCAGGAAAGCGTCTGGGGCCGCACCGGCGATCTGGCGACTCGCACGGTCGACACGCACGTCAGCCAGGTGCGCAAGAAGCTCGACCTGCGTCCGGAGTCGGGTTACCGCGTGGTGCCCATCTACAACTACGGCTACCGGCTGGAAAAAATTTAGTCCAGCGCGCGCGCGCGCGCCTCGGCGTACTCGCGCGCGTCGCCGGAAAGCGGTCCTGAGCCGAGCGCCTTGCGGTAGGCGGTAGCGGCCTCGGCCCTGCGGCCGACTCCCTCCAGCGATATCCCCAGCCCGATCCAGGTGGTGGCTTGGCCGGCGCCGGCCGCGAGGGCGCCGTGATAGGCGTCCACCGCCTCGGCGTGGCGTCCCATGCGCTGCAACACCGCGCCGCGCAACGCCTGGAAGTCAGGATGACGCGCAGCCGAGCCGGTCCGGTCCATGATCTCCAGTGCGGTGGGGTAATCGCGCTGCTCGGCGTGAATCCGCGCAAGCGCCAGCGCAAAGGTGGGGTGCTGCGGGTTGATGGCGAGCGCTTCCTGCAGCCGCCGGCGTGCGGCGTCGACCCGGTTCTGCTCCAGCAGCAGCGCGACGTACGCCTGGCGGGCGGCCGCATGCGCGGGATCGGCCGCCAGCGCGGCGATGAGCTGGTCCTCGGCCTCGCTTACGCGGCCGTGATTCAGGAACAAGGCAGCACGGCGGAAGTGAGTCTCGGCGTTATCGGAAGCCGAGCGTGCCAGATCGCGCTTGTCGATCTGCTTCGGCGCCGGCGGCACCGGCTTGGGTTTTATCGTTTGTACTTTTTCCCTCAACGGCTCGCGAATGGGCGTCTCGAGCTCCTGCGCGAGCTTCAGCGGCTCGGCCGCGAGCGGCTTTGCAGATTCGACGACTGGCTTTTGAGCCTCGACAACAGCGGCGGGCGGCGGGGCGGCGGTCGGCGCCGGCTGGATCACGCCCTGCGGGCGGTTGCGCGTTTCCGCCAGCATGCGATAAACACGCTCCGGAACGAGCGGCCGCGGCAGCAGCTGGTAGCCGAGCCAAAGCACCCACGCCACACCGAGGCTGAGAAGCACGGTGACGACGCGCCAGAACCATTCGTGCCGATGCGGCCCCTGCGGCGATCGGGTTACCGTGGCTTCGGAAGACAGCGCTGCCTGGCGGCGATCGAGATCCTGCAGCACCTTGTTGATCAGGCTCACGCGGCGCGCCTCCACCACCATCGCCCGGAGGCTTCAGGCGTGTCATGCGTCGCGCAGCGCACATGCTTGGGCTCGACCTGGCGGCCGCCTTCGCCGTAGACCACGAGGAGCGACTTGTGCGCGAGGATATTCACCAGGCGGGGCACGCCGCGGCTCGCCTTGTGGATGGCGCGCAAAGCCGCGTTGCAGAAAACCGCCGTGCCCGAATAGCCGGCTATTGTGAGGCGGTGAGCGATGTAGTCGGCGACTTCCTCGCGCGCCAGCGCCTTCAGGCGATACTGGAAAGTGATGCGCTGGCGCAGCTGGCGCACGGAGGGCGAGCTGAGCTTGGTGTCGAGCTCCGGTTGGCCGAAGAGCACCACCTGCATGAGCTTGCGTTTTTCGGTTTCGAGATTGGTCAGCAGGCGTACCGTCTCCAGCGTGGCGAGCGGCATCGCCTGCGTCTCGTCCATGCACAGCACGACGCGCTTGCCTTGGCGCGCCACATCGAGGAGGCGCTGCATGAGCTCCTTTTCGAGCCGGTGCGGCTCGATCGTTCCACCGCCCACGCCTAGCTCGTCGGCCAAGGCGAGAATCAGACCGCGCGGCTGAAGGTTCGGATTGGGTATGTAGGCGCTTACCCAGGTCGAGCCGAGCGTAGACAGGAACTTGCGGCACAGGAGCGTCTTGCCGGTACCGACCTCGCCGGTGATCTTGATGAAGCCTTCCCCGTTGGCGACCGCGATGAGCAGGGTGTTCAGCGCCTCGCGGATGCTGCGGCAGGCGAAGAAATAGCTGGTGTCGGGGGTAATGCCGAAGGGCAGCTCGCGCAGTCCGAAATGTTTGAGGTAATTCACCTTACCTGCTCCCCCTCGGACGCTGCTGCAGCGCCTCGAACCGCTCGCGCGTCTGCTGCAGGTCCTGCTCCCAGTCGCGGTCCGAGGCGATGAGCGTCGGCTTGAGCAGGATCACGAGCTCCTTCTTGCGCGCCGTGCGATTGGTATTGCGCAGCACCCTGCCCGCCCCTTCATCCGATATCCCGGGAATCCCGCCGCGGTTGTCGCGCAGGTCGAGGCTCATCAGGCCGCCGATCGCCACGATGTTGCCGTCGGTGACGCGCACGATGGTGTCGGTCTCGCTCACGGTGCTTTTCGCGAGCGGCAGCGAAATCGACGGGTTGCCGCCGCCGATGTTCACGGTCCGCGTGCTCTCGGTCACTTCGCTTACCGCGGGATGGATGTGCAGGATGATGTTGCTGCCCTCGTCGATCTGCGGCGTCACGTCGAGGACGATGCCGGAGAAGAAGGGCTGCACGGTGATCGTTGGCGAGGTCTGCACGGCGGACCCGGTGGTGGTGCTGGTCGTGCTCACGTTGGTGACGAAGAACTCGTCGGTCCCGACCTTGAGGATGGCTTTCTGGTTGTTGAGCGTCGCGATGCGCGGGCTGGAGAGCACCTGGACGTTGCCCTGGGACTCGAGGAAGGTCAGCAGCGCCGCGAAATGCGAAGTCTGCAGCGCAAGGCCGAACACCGCCCCCGCCGGGTTCGTAGCGGCGAACGAGCCCGACGCCGCTGCGATGGCGCGGCTGGCGGGGTCGGCAATCAGGCCTCCGGTGGCGAGGGGCAGTGGCCTCTGGCCAAGCTGAGTGTTGGGCGGCGCGTTAGTGGAGAGCTGGCCGATGGCGACGTGGCGGTTGAAGATCGCCCAGTTGATTCCCGACTGGTATTCGTCGGACAGCGTCACCTCGATGATCTTCGCCTCGAGCATCACCTGGCGCTCGACCGAGATCCGGGTCGCCCGCAGGTACTGCTCCACCGAGCGCAGTTGCTCGGGGAAGGCGCGCACGACCACGACGCCGGAGTGCGGCGTCACGATCACCGAGCGGCCTTCGGCGGTGCCCACGATCGCGAGCAGCGCGGTGCGCAGGTCGGTCCAGAAATCCGACTGCTGCTGGGTGGTGACGCGGCTCGTTTCCAGCGCGCGGCTGGAAGTCGCGGACGTCGGCGAGGGGCCGGTTGCGGTCGGGGTCGTCGTCTGGCCGGTGTCGGTGACGGCTCCGGAGGTGACGCGGATGTCGGAGGTGCCGCGGCGCTGGCCGGGCAGGTAGTTGACCTGGAATACCTTGGTCTGCAATCCCGCGGGCTGCATGAAGATGCGGGTGCCTTCGACCCTGTAGTCGAAGCCGTAGAGCTCGCGGATCGCCGACAGCGCTTCCGCAACGGTCACGTCCTTCAGGTTGACCGAAATGTTTCCGCTCACCTCGGGATGCACCAGCATGCTGTACCGCGTCCCCGACACGATCGACATGAAGACCTGGGCTGCCGGGGCGTTGGTGACTGAAAGGTCGAAGCGCGGCTCGAGATCGAGACCCGAAACGCTGGGCATGCCAAGCTGCATCGGCGGCAGCAATGCGCGGTCGAGCGCTTCGGGCCGCGATGGCGGCCTGCGCTGCGTCGTGCGCGCGAGCTCCTCGGAGATCGCCGGCTCGATGCCGGAGGGCGGCCGCGGCGGGGAGGCGCAGCCGCAGGCGATGAGAACGACAATGGCGGCGGCGCGCCTCACTGGCGTCGCTTCTTTTCGATGCCCGGATGCATCAGCATCACGTCCTGGCTGCCGTTCTTCCGGAGAACTGCGGAGGAGTCGGTGATTCCCCCAAGCCTCGCGCCGCGCACAGGATCGCCGTCCTGAACCACCGCGCCGTCGATGATCGCGAGCTTGCGCTGCGGCGAGGTGATCACGCCTTGCAGCGCGTTCGAGCTCGGCGCAGCCGGCGAGGCGGCCGCAGCATCGTCGTGGAGTTGCGGGGGACGCATCGGATCAGCCAATCTCTGGGCGTGCGCAGCCATAGACACACAAGTCGCTGCCACGAACAACAGGCGAAAGGCTGTTTTCACGTCTCACTTCTTATTAGTTATAGCTTCAACTTATAGCAATAAGCGCTTGTCGTCAAATGGTTTTCCTTTCAACCCGCAGGCCGGCGCCAATCAGCTTCAGCCAGTGGGCACGGTCCTCCGCGTCCCAGGCCGCAGTCGACCCCGGGAGGCGCATGACCTGGCCCATGTCGAGCGCGTCCACCGGGAGGTAGAGGTGCGCCGCGAGATGCGAGGCGAGGCCCACGTCGTCAGGCAGGGGCCCGAGGAGGACGCGTCCGAGCGAGAAAAAGGGGAAGCTGCGCTCGCAATGGTCGAGCGAGCGCTGCGTTTCGACCAGCACCCGGTCGAGGAGGCGCGCACGCTCCTCTCCGCTCGATTCGATGAGCTGGGTGCCGGTCAGATCGAGCCGGCGCGACAGATACAGCTCGCCCAGGAAGTTGACCGTCACCAGCCCGCCGTGGTCGTCGAAACTCAGCGCCATCACGCCGCGCCGCTCGCTCTCGAAAAGCGCCACCAGGTTGCGCTGCGCCGTATCCGGGATGTCGATCACCGCCAAAGACAATCCGGCCTTCGCGAAGCGCTCGATAGTCGCCCGGATGGTGTCGTTGCGCGCAGCGATGGCATACATCTGGTGGGGCCGCTGCTCGGCGCCGGCCGGCAGCGGCAGGTCGAGCATGTCTAGGCTCGCCTGGTCTACGCTGTAGTCGATCATGTCCTTAATTCGCCAGCGAATCGCGGGCTTGAGCTCCTCACGCTTCACCGCCGGTGCGTCGACCAGCAGGATCTGGTACTCGGAGGGCCTTAGCAGCGTGATGCAGCGAAAGTGCCGGGCGTCGAACTCGCGCGTCACCTTCTCGAGCGACCTCGGGTCCGCCGGATCCCAGGCGCGCTCCTCGGCGAACTCGACCACCGGACGGCCGGCGATGGGACGAACGTGCGCGAGGCTGACCGAGCGCTCGCCGAAGTCGACCGCGAGCCAGCCTGGCTCCGCGCGAAGCGGCATTACTTTCTGCAGCAGGGAAGGGATCATGTGGCAAAAAAACGGGGCGCCCTGGAAGGCGCCCCGCTCATTGGCTGTCTGAGCTCCGGATCAGGTCGAATACGCGCCGGTCCCCACGCCCGCGACGGCCGTCGTGGCTGCGCAAGTGTCGATGACTGCCGGCGCAGCGCCCAACAAGGGAACGTTTACCTTGCCGTGAATGATATTCGCCACGC
The DNA here is from genome assembly GCA_035632815.1 of Burkholderiales bacterium. Classification (GTDB taxonomy): domain Bacteria; phylum Pseudomonadota; class Gammaproteobacteria; order Burkholderiales; family SG8-39; genus SCGC-AG-212-J23. The sequence continues at coordinate 7,763 of DASQGB010000160.1, forward strand.
CGCCCACGACCGAGCATGCGGCCCCGGGTAGCTCCGCAAGCACTAACGGCGCAGTGGGCGCCGCTTTGGCTCTCGCCGCGGCGATCGCTACCGCGCTGCCGGTGGACGATACGGCGGCACTCGTAGTTGCAATCCGTGCATCGTTCGACAGATCGAGATAACGCGGAATCGCCACCGCAGCGAGGATGCCGAGAATCACGATCACCATCACCAGCTCAATCAGAGTGAAACCTGCTTCTTGTCTACGCATAGACAACTCCCTTTTTTGATTAACTTTGGGGCCGCAGCCCGAGGGCAGTCTGACAGGCTATCTCATGATCGTCAAGCACTTATAGACGGATGCGCGAGTAGTTTGCGAGGATTCTCGCTATCCGAACCGCTGCAGGCCGAAGAACAACAGGACGAAGCCGCCCCCCGCCGCCGCCAAAGCCCCGGCTATCTTGGGGTGGGCGCTGACCCATTGGTCGGGCTGGAACCGCATCTCATCCATCCGCCCGTCGCTGCGGGTCGAATAGGACCGATCCGCCCAAGCCTCTACCCCTTTGAGGAGGCTAGGACGGAAAGCGAGGGTGACCCCGGCCACCACGGCCAGGAGGTTGGCGGTAATGAGGAATAGCCGCAGCGTATCGAGCAGCATGCCGAGCAGGTTCTGGTTGGCGAGGCCCCGGAAAATCCGAGCCAAGGCGCCGGTCTGAAAGCCGAAAGTCAACACGTCCAGCGTATAGATTGCGCCGGCGACCACCAGCACGCCGAGGATGCGGTGGTTGCGGTACACGAAGCGCTTGATGTCGTGCGGCTCGTCAAGCGGCCGCATCGCCTCGCGGGTCGATACCCAGCGGCTGAGGACCGCGTTCCAGCGCAGCACCCTGGGGCTGTCGATGAGCAGCAGGATGCCAAGCAGCACCGCGAGCGCCGCACCCGCGAGGAGCACGATATACGCGGTCTGCAGCAGGATTGCTTCCAGGAACTGAATTGCCGCCCTCATGATGCTCCCTTCCAGGAAAATGCCTCTAGCGGTACGAGCTTGAGGCCTCGCACCTGGTTGTTGTCGTAGTCAGGCACCACCTTGTAGCGCATCCGCGGCGGCGGCCCCAGCGGAGTCGTGAACTGCTCGGGAAATCGCACCAGGTATACCAGCACGCCGTCGCGCGAGTCGAAGTACCAGGTTCCCGGAGCGAACAGCGCCGGATCGGCGCCGTGGAACTCGCCGGCATAGCTCTCGGGCGTCTCGCTGAGCGTCAGCATCG
>DASQGB010000161.1:0-3175 GCA_035632815.1 Burkholderiales bacterium
CTGGTCAAAGGCGTCAAGGGCGACGTCAACATCGCGTCCTTCGCCTTCCTGCCGGCGAAGATCAGCGCGATGGCGGGCAAGGCGCTCACCTTCCTCAACAGCGACGACACGCCGCACCAGATCAGCGTCACCGACGGGCCGAAGACCGCCGTGTTCCTGCGCGGCCAGCGTGCCTCGATCACGATCGACAAGCCCGGCGAGTACGGCTACATCTGCGGGCTGCATCCCTCGATGAAGGGCACTATCGAGGTGAAGTGATGCCCTTGATGACGATGCGGGCGTAGCGGTCGAAGGTCCAGTACGCCCAGCCCCAGTCGATCATCACCATCAGGCGGTTGCGGAAGTTGATGAGGAAATAGATGTGCGCGACCAGCCACACCAGCCAGGCGGGGAAGCCCGATAGCCTGACCCTGCCCATGACCGCCACCGCGGCCTTGCGGCCGATGGTCGCGAGCTGGCCGTAATCGCGGTAGCGGAAGGGTTCTCTCTGCCTGCCTTTCAATGAATTGATTATGTTGAGAGCGCTGTGACGGCCCATCTGCTTCGCCGCCGGGGCGATGCCCGGCACACCCTCGACCGCCGCGAGGTCGCCGGCGATGAGGATCTCGGGGTGCCCCGGCACCGACAGATCCTTCTCGACCTGCACGCGGCCGGCGTGATCGAGCGGCGCGCCGAGCGAGCGCCCGAGGGGCGAGCTCGCCACGCCGGCGGCCCAGATCACCGTCTTGGCCTCGAGACGCTCCGCACCCATCTGCACCCCGTCGGCATCCACGCCGGTTACTGTTTTCCCGAGGAACAGCATGACCCCCAGCCGCTCGAGCTGCATGCGCGCCTTCTCCGAAAGGTCCGGCGGGTAGGTCGGCAGCACGCGGTCGGTGCCTTCCACCAGCACCACGCGGGCCTTGCTCGGATCGAAGCGCCGGAACTCGCCGCGCAGCGTATGGCGCGCGATCTCGGCGAGGGTGCCGGCGAGCTCGACGCCGGTCGCGCCGGCGCCGATCACCACGAAGGTGAGCAGGGCGCCGCGCCGCGCGGCGTCGCCCTCGCGCTCGGCGCGCTCGAACGCGAGCAGGATGCGCGCGCGGATCTCGAGCGCGTCCTCGAGGGTCTTGAGCCCGGGCGCGAACGGCGCCCAGGCATCGTTGCCGAAGTAGCTGTGCCTGGAGCCGGTGGCGACGATCAGGTAATCGTAGGCGAGCTCGCTGCCGTCTTCGAGCGACACCGCGCGGCGCGCGGGATCGATGGCCTGGGCCTCCGCGAGCAGCACCGTGACGTTGGGCTGGCCGGCGAGGATGTGGCGGATCGGCGCGGCGATCACCGGCGCCGCAAGGCCCGCGGTGGCGACCTGGTACAGCAGCGGCGTGAAAAGGTGGTGGTTGGTGCGGTCGATGATGATGATGTCGACCGGCGCCCGGCGCAGCCCTTGAGCGGCCCACAGCCCGCCGAAGCCGCAGCCCAGGATGACGACGCGCGGGTTCATGTCTCGTATGATGCCCTAATGCAGATCGTCCCCGGCCTGCGCGGCGCATCCGAGCTGGTCGTCGGCGAGGAGCACACCGCACCGCGAATCGGCAGCGGCATGGTGCACGTGCTGGCGACGCCGGTAATGATCAACCTCATCGAGGCCGCGGCGCTCGCCGCGATCGAGCACCTTCTCGCCGAGGGCTCTCAGAGCCTCGGCACGCATCTCGATGTGCGTCACATCGCTGCGACGCCGGTTGGGATGCGAGTCCGGGCGACGGCCGAAGTAACGAGAGTCGAAGGCCGCACCGTGACGTTCAAGGTTTCCGCTTTTGATGAAACCGAGCTGATCGGCGACGGGGTGCACGAACGGGTCATCGTCAACGTTGCCAAGTTCGACCAGCGCGTGCAACGCAAGCTCAATAAGCCTTGATTCCGAACAGCCAGGGATGCAGGAAAAGGAAGACGACGAACAGAGCCAGGCCGATCAGCGGGCGCAGCCAGCTGATCTCGCGCCAGACGATGCGGTTGCGGCCCTGGGCCGCGGCGACGAACGGAATATGAGAGGTCACGGCCGCGAAGCGCGGCCAATCCGGGTTTTGCTTCTTCCTTCCATCCATGAGCAGGGTCCCGATGCAGGCAAGCACGAAAAAGCCGCCGAAAAACACCAGCGACTTGACATCGCCGCGCGCAAGGATGTGCGCGGCCGCCCAGAGCATGATGGCCCACATGATCGGATGGCGCGTGATGCGGATCATGCCGCGCGCCGGCTCGCTGCTTTTCAGCAGCGCGTCGGCGCCCACCATGGTCGGATTGCGCCAGTAGCCGCAGGCGAGCAGGACGAAGACGAAGGGCATCACCAGGAGCGGGACGTGGCGCCATCCCGCCCAGAGCGGCTCGCGCGGCGCCGCGCCGTAGGCCCAGATCATCCAGCCGAGCGTGACCAAGGCGACGAGCGAGTAAACGCCGCGGTAGGGCCACTCGCCCATCACCCGGACGAGGGCGGGACGCAAGGGCGTGCTGGTGACGAAGTGCGTTGCCAAAAAAGCCGCCGTGGCGACGGCGAGCAGGACCATGGGATCCATGCTTCCCCCTTCACCCTGCATTATGCCCCGGAGGGTTATTCCAGATCGATGATGAACAGGCGAATCAGCTGTTCCAGGTCCTCGGGCGAGCTCAGGATCTTGCAGCCGATGCGGCTGGCGAGTTCGCCGTTCGGCAGCGTGACCCGGGTGACATAGCGTACTTCGAGGTCGACGTATAACGGCTCGCGCTTGGGGTGCCGGATGCGCGCACGCTCCAGCCGCGTGCCGGCACACAGCGGGATGGTGCCGTCGGAGACCAGCGTGCCGATGCCGTCGAGGCTGACATCGACCACCTTGGCGTCGAACGACAGCACCCCCATCCGCACGTCGCAGTCCACAGGCGCCTGGACCGGCACCTGGACGCGCTGGTGGGCACGGCGTTGCAGGATGGCGAGCATCGCCGTCGGCAGGCCGCACTGGATGCAGGGCTGGCCCGAGTGCAGGGTCTGATGCGGGGTGCCGCCGGAGAATGCGAATTGGGCGCCGCGATGGTTGCAGCGGAAGGTGAGCGAGCGCGCCGCCAGCACAGCCGTATTGGTGGGCTTGTGGTCGCAGTAGGAGAGCCGCATGTACCCCTTCACGGGCTCGACGTAAAGCAGCCGCGAGAGGAACAGCAATTGTGATGGGAG
>DASQGB010000162.1:0-3861 GCA_035632815.1 Burkholderiales bacterium
CCCGCCGACAAGATCGGCTGCGTGCGCAACTTCCGCCTCAAGGACGGCGGCGTGATCCGCGAGCAGCTCCTTACGCTCTCGGACTACGACTACCAGTGCAGCTACTCGATCCTCGAAAGCCCGATGGGCGTGGACAACTACATCGCCACGCTGAAGCTCACGCCGGTGACCGACGGCAACCGGACATTTGCCGAGTGGTGGGCCGAATTTGATTGCGCCCCGGAGCGCGAGCGCGAGCTGGCGCAAGGCATCGGCCAGGGCGTCTTCCAGGCCGCCTTCGACTCGCTGAAAAATCACCTCAAGAGGTGATTCGCGTCAGACGCTCCGCCGTCATCGACGCGCCGATCGAGCGCGTCTGGGAGGTGCTGCGCGATTTCAACAGCCACTCGGCCTGGCATCCGGCGGTCGGTCCCTCGCAGATCGAGAACGGCGAGCCGCCCGACCAGGTCGGCTGCGTGCGCAGCTTCTCTCTCAAGGACGGCAACCACATCCGCGAGCAGCTCCTCGCGCTGTCCGACCGCGACCACATTTCCACCTACTGCATCCTCGATGCGACGCTGCCGATGAAAGACTACGTCGCGACGCTGCAACTGAAGAACGTGACCGACGGGAATCGCACTTTCTGGCACTGGGAGTCGACCTTCGCCGTGCCGCGGGGCCGCGAGCGCGAGTTCGAGGAGCTGGTCGGCGGCGGCGTCTACGAGGGCGGCTTCGCCGGCCTGCGCGCCTACCTGAAAATCGGGGTCAGAGCCCGATTTCCCGGCGTTTCGACCTCAACGAAAAGTGAGGGGGTAGTGGCCACCGCATTCGGCGGCCCGGAAGTTCTTGAGTTCAGGTCGATCGAAGGCAAGGCGCCCGCGCCGGGGGAAGTGCGCATCCAGCAAACCGCGATCGGCGTCAATTACATAGACGTGTACATCCGCAAAGGGCTCTACCGCATGATCGAACCACCCGCGCCGATAGGCATGGAAGCCGCGGGCGTGGTCGTCGAGAGTAATTCGAACCGCTTCCGGGTCGGTGACCGGGTGGCCTACGCCTGTCCGCCGCCGGGCGCGTACGTGACCATGCGCACCATGTCTGCCGACCAGCTTGTTTTATTGCCTGATGATGTAAATGAGGAAACCGCTGCGGCAGTGATGCTCAAGGGGATGACCGCGGAATACTTGCTGCATCGCACGCATCGCGTGCGCCCAGGGGACGCGGTGCTGGTGCACGCGGCGGCCGGCGGCGTCGGGCTGCTGCTCTGCCAGTGGGCGAAGGCGCTCGGCGCGCGCGTGATCGGCACCGTGTCGAGCGAAGCCAAGGCCGAGCTTGCGCGCGCCAGCGGCTGCGATCTGCCGATCGTTACCCGCAACTATCGGTTTGCAGCTCAAGTAAAGAGCTTTACCAACGGAAAAGGCGCGGATGTCATCTACGACGGCCTGGGCAAGGACGCTGCCGCCGAAAATCTCGAAGCGCTCGCGATGCGCGGCCACTGGGTGAGCTATGGGCAGGCCAGCGGCCCACTTGAGGTAACAACACATTCGTTAAGCGGAAAATCCGCGACGCTGTCACACCCCGTGCTGTTCCACTACACGGCGGAGCGCCCGATGCTGAACGAGATGGCGGGCAAGGTCTTCAACGCGCTGCGCGACGGCATCCTCCGCGTCGATATCAGGCACCGCTACCCGCTCGCCGCGGCCGCGGACGCGCACCGCGATCTCGAGGCGCGACGCACCACCGGACCGCTGCTGTTGCTTCCCTAGGATTTCACGCCGGCGACAGGATGTGGATCACCCGGCTGGCGATCATTTCCTTGGTCTTCGCGCCGTAGGCGGCCATGTGCGGGGCGGCCGCGTGCGCCTTCAGCGCGTCCATGCTTTCCCACTTCTCGATGACCAGGAAGGTATCCGGACCCCATTTCGTCTGGAAGGGCAGCGAGTGATCGGCATCCACCGCCGCGCCGTACTCGATGCATCCCTTCTCTGCCCTGACCGCGGGAACGTTGGCGCGAAACGTCTGCAGGATCGCATCGCGCTTGCCTGGCTTCGCGGTGATGACGGCGACCACGTGGATCATCTTTGTCCTCTCCAGATGAGAAAAATAGGGACAGACCCTATTTTCTTCAAAAATAGGGTCTGTCCCTATTATTCGGCTTTCGCCGCGAGCGACTTCGCGACCTTGCCGAATTTTTCGAGGTCTGCCTTGAGGCGCTCGGAGAATTCTTCCGGCGAGTTGCCCACCAGGTCCAGTCCCGCGCCGGTGAGGCGGGCGGCGGTGTCCTTTTCCTTGAGTATCGCGATGACCTCGGCGTGCAGCTTGTCGATGATCGGGCGCGGGGTGCCGCCGGGCGCGAGCAGACCCATGTAGGCCTCGATCGCCACGTCCGGATATCCGGCCTCGGCAAAGGTAGGCGTATCGGGCAGGCCGGGGTGGCGCCTGGGGATGGTGACGGCGAGCGGCTTCAGCTTGCCGGCGCGGATGTGCGGCAGGCCGGTGGAGATGGCGCCGAAAATCAGGTCGACGTTGCAGGCGAGGGCGTCGATGACCGCCTGCGCGAATCCCTTGTACGGCACGTGGGTGAGGTCGATTCCCGCGGAGGCCTTGAGCATCTCGCCGACCATATGCTGGCTGCTGCCGAAGCCCGACGAGGCGTACGAGAGCTTCCTCGACCTGGCGAGCGCGATCACTTCGCTTACCGACGAGACCGGCACCGCCGTGCAGGCCATCAGCACCAGGCCCGCGCTGGCGGCGATGGAGATGGGCGCGAAGTCGCGCAGCGTGTCGAAGGCGACTTTGTCATACACGTGCGGATTGATGACCAGCGGGCCGTCCGAGGTCGCGAACAGCGTGTAGCCGTCGGGCGCCGATTGGGCCACGGCGTCCGCGGCGATATTGCCGCCCGCGCCGGTGCGGTTCTCGACCACGAAGGGCTGGCCGAGGCGCTCCGCCAGCCGGTTGGCGAGCGTGCGGCCCACGAGGTCGGGCGCGCCGCCCGGAGGGAACGGGATCAGGACCTTGACCGCACGCGACGGATAGGCCTGCGTCCACGCCGTGCCGGCGAAGGCGCACAGCGCGAGAAACAGCAAAATCGGGACAGACTTTTTTCTAGTCATTTGGCAATCATATGAAAATCGGAAAATAAATGGGGTCTGACCCCATTTATTTTTTCGACAGGATTTCGACGTCCCTCAGGGGCGGATCGTCCGCCACCGCGACCTCGTTCTCGATCAGCAGACCGCAGCCCGGGCAGCAGAACTGGCGGAATTGCGGCAGCGGATCGATGAAGCGCTTCGGGTCGCCGACGATCGGGTTCGCGGCCTCGATCGGCAGGTCGTTGCGCACGCAATGGGCCTTGTAGTTTTCCCGGATCGAGCCGAGATCCGTGCCGCATTTGGCGCAGCCGTAGCGCAGGTTCTCGTGGATGGCGAGGTTCTCGGTGGCGAGGAGCTTGCGCTCCGCGGTCAGCTTGCGCACCGGCTTCGAGTGCCCCTGGATGCGCCGCGCGCGCAGCTCGGCGCGGCGGCGCTCGGTGCCGGCCGCGTCGCCCAGGTACACGCCGTAGATCTCGAGCGCCGTCTTTTCCGTCACGTCGCCGTTGTCGACGTCGCGCTGCACTCTTTCCGGGTCGCGCTCGAGTGGATCGCCGAAGCCGCCCGCCGCCGACCACAGCACCGCGTAGACGTCGGCCGGGTTCTGCGCGAAGTCCTGCTGCCTTAGCTGCAGCGTTTCTGCCTTTCCCTTGATCTCTGAAATATCGTTGACGAGCTCCGAGCGCTGCATCCTTTCCAGCACGTCGGAGTTTTTGAGAAAGCGATACCTGTTCACCGCGCCCGGGTAGCCGCCCATCATCCCGGTCGAGGTCGGGATGGCGTTGCCCGA
>DASQGB010000163.1:0-2439 GCA_035632815.1 Burkholderiales bacterium
CAGAGCTTCGATGATTTGTTCGTTCGAGAAATCCTTGCTGTCTGCCGGATAGCAGACCGCGTGCTTCAATGACGCGATCGGGAGATACGGCTTCTGCGGCAGGAACAGCAGCCGCGCGCCCTTCGGCAGCTTTATGCGCCCCTTCCAGTACGGCCAGATGCCGGCGAGCGCGCGAAACAGCGTGCTCTTGCCCGCGCCGGAGGGACCGGTGATCAGCACGCTTTCGTTTTTCTTCAGTTCGATACTGGTAGAAGACAGCAGCGGCTTTCCCTGGGGTAATGAAACAGAAAGCTCTTGTAAAGACAAATCGCCTTCATCCGCTTCGACCCGCTCGCCATCCAGCCGCTCGCCCTCCTCGCGCACCGCGGCGAGCGAGGCCGAGAAGCCGGTCAGGCGGTCGACCGTCGCCTTCCAGGTGGCGAATTGCGGATAGGCGTCGATGAACCAGGAGAGCGACGCCTGCACGGTGCCGAAGGCGGACGCCGTCTGCATCAGGCCGCCGAGCTGCATGGCGCCCGAGAAGTAGCGCGGCGCCGCGACCACGTAAGGAAAGACGATCGCGATCTGCGCGTAGGAGACGGTGAAGAAATTGAGCTGCTTCTGCTTGCGCATGATGCCCCACCAGTTGGCGATCACGTTGGCGAAGCGCGAGCGGAAGTTGCCGAGCTCCTCCTTCTCGCCGCGGTACAGGGCGACGCCTTCGCTGTTCTCGCGCAGGCGCACCAGCGAGAAACGGTAGTCGGCCTCGAAGCGCTGCTGGTTGAACTCCAGGCCGATGAGCGGCCTGCCGATGACGTGAGTGAGCCAGGTGCCGAGGCCGGCGTAGAGCAGCGCTACCCACACCATGTAGCCCGGGATGACAACGCCCGCCACCTCGAGGGCTCCCGACAGCGTCCACAGGATGGCGACGAAAGAAACGAGCGTGACGACGGCGGACAGCAGCCCGAGCCCGAGCGACAGCGTGTTGCTCACGAACAGATTCAGGTCCTCCGCGATGCGCTGGTCGGGGTTGTCGGTGCCGCGGTCGAGCAGCTGCAGCCGGTAGTAGGCGCGATCCCTCAGCCAATCGCCGAGGAAGCGCTCGTTCAGCCAGGTGCGCCACTCGATCTGCAGCATCTGCTGCAGGTAGAAGCGGTATACCGCGATGCCGATGTACGCGAACGCGAGCAGCGTGAACCTCAGCAGCAGGCGGTAGAAGTCGTCCATCTTGCGGTCCTGCAGCGCGTTGTAGAAATCGTTGTTCCAGAGGTTGATTTGCACGTTGATGTACACCAGGGCGAGCGCCAGCCCGATGACCGCGGCGAGCAGCAGGAGACCTTTTGTGCGCTGCTCCGAGACCCAGTAGGGCTTCGCCAGCTTCCAGAAAGCCTTTAGAAATCCAGTGTTTCGCATGGGTCACCTGAGGAAGTATGCGAATCAGTTTACAGAACGGCGGCCGCGGGGTAACAATCCTCCCAATGTCGTCCGGCCGCGTTTTCCGCTTCGCGCCCACTCCAGAGCACCGGACCAACCACCTGTTCGTCTTCCTGCACGGCTGCGGCGCCACTGCGCAGTCGATGATCCCGATCGCGTTCAAGTTCCAGGCGCGCTTCCCGAGCGCGGCGCTGGTCGTGCCGAGCGGCTTCAACCCCGATGCGCGCGGCGGCGTGGCGCAGGACTGGTACCCGACGCGCGGGCTGAATTGCGACAACCATCGCGAGCGTGTCGCCGCCGTGCTCCCCGATGTAGAGGACCTGGTGCGGCGCGAGCAGACCAACTTCGGCGTGTCCGCCAGCCGCACGGTGCTGATCGGCTTCTCGCAGGGCGGCACGGTGGCGCTCGAGGCCGTGAAGATGCCCGGCGTGGCGGGCGCGGTGGTCGCGTTCTCGTCGCGCTTCGCGCAGACTCCGCTGCGCGGCTCGCGCATCCAGTCGCGCATCCATCTGGTGCACGGCGAGTTCGACTCGGTAGTCTCGCGCGTCTACGCCGAGCGCGCGGCGCGCGTGCTCTCGGGCCTGCATGTTCCCGTCACGCTCGACATCGTCGAGGACCTCGGCCATGCCTTGTCGCACCGCGCCATCAGCCTGGGCTCGCTGCGGCTCCTGCAGGGCATCTACGAGCGGCGCCGCGCGACGCTGCATTGAGAGAAGGGATTGTTCTCTTCGCCCACGGGTCTCGCGACCCGGCGTGGGCGCGTCCATTCGAAAAAATTGCTGCTGAGTTGTCGCGCAAGTTACCGCAAGCGGAAATACGCCTTGCCTATCTTGAGATCATGCGGCCATCGCTGGATGAAGCGCTGGCAGATCTTGTGGCGAAGAAAGTACAGGCGATCCGCGTCGTGCCGCTGTTCCTGGGTTTCGGCGGGCATGTGAAGGAGGATCTTCCGCGGCTGATCGCCGCCGCGAATCTTCCCGTCAAAGTCACGATCGATCCGCCGGTCGGCGAGCAGATCGCGGTCAT
>DASQGB010000164.1:0-1665 GCA_035632815.1 Burkholderiales bacterium
ACCGGACCGGCTGTGGCGGGTCTAGGGATGAGAATGGCATCGTGATGCGCGCCGGCGTCAATGCGCATGCCGCCGTCGGCGGGCCTTGCCTCGAGCTCGACCACGTTGCCCGCGCCCATGAAGGAGGCGATGAAAGGAGAATTGGGCCGGTTGTACACCTCTTCGGGCGAGCCGAGCTGCGCAATGCGCCCCGCATCGAGGATGGCGATGCGGTCGGCCATCACCATCGCTTCCTCGCGGTCGTGCGTGACGTGGATGGTGGTGATGCCGAGCTTCGCCTGCAGGGACTTGATCTCGTGACGCACGTCCTCGCGGATGCGCGCATCCAGGTTGGACAGCGGCTCGTCGAGGAGGAGCAGCTGCGGGCTCACCGCCAGGGCGCGGCCGAGCGCGACGCGCTGGCGCTGGCCGCCCGAGAGCTGGGTCACGTTGCGCTCGCCGAAGCCCTCGAGCTTGAGCATGGCGAGGATCTCGGCTACGCGCCGCGCGATGTCCTGCTTCGCCACGCGCCGCAGCTTCAGGCCGTAGCCGAGGTTCTGCGCGGTGGTCATGTGCGGCCATAGCGCGTAGGACTGGAACACCATCGCCATGCCCCGCTGATCGGGCGGGGCGTGCGTGATGTCGCGCCCGGCCACCGAGATGCGCCCGCCGGATACGGGCACGAAGCCCGACACGGCGCGCAGCAGCGTCGTCTTGCCGCAACCCGAGGGTCCGAGCAGCGCCACGAACTCGCCCGCGGCCACCGCCAGCGACACCTGCTCCAGTACCGGGATGGCGCCGTACGAAACCTCCAGGCCCGCGATGTCAAGCGCAGCGCTCCCCATGCGCGAATAGTACCGCGACAAAATTCACACCGCGCATCGCGCGTGGCGAAGGCGTGATGCGGCGGCGCCACAAGAGCCGTTCCCGCGCCCAAATAGGAGGATTAATCCCTGAAAGGCGGCATATCGCACGGCGTGCGCGGCCGGCCTGATCTATGTTGGCTCCTCCTAGGGAGAGCCCGATGACAAGCCCGCAATTCTGGATGGTCTGGCCTGACAACGCCGCGATGTCGCTGCTGATTCTCGCACTGCTCGGCATGGCGTTCCTGTATGCGGCGCGCAAACCCATGCACCAGCTCATCCGTTCGACCGGCTACGCGGTGTCGTCCCCGCTGCGGGTGACGGCGCGCTGGCTGCTCACCGCCGCCAAGGACTTCAACTGGCGCAACAAGGAAGTGCTGCTGGCGCATGGCCGCCAGGAAGTGGGCCAGCGCATCGAGCGCGAGTTCGAGCGCGTCGCCATCCTGGTGACCCGCGACCTGCAGGGCTACCCGGCGCTGCAGCGCAAGCTGATCGACGAGATCACGCGCATCGAGGAGGACTACAAGAAATGCGGCGAGGTGCCGCCGGCTTCGCCCGACTGGACCGATGCGGTCGCGGCAGTCGCCAACATCAAGTCGAGCGGCAACGAGATGGTGCAGAACATCCTCGAAGAGATCAAGCGCTCGGTCAACACGATCCACGACAAGGCGCTCGCCGACTATCGCCGCTCCTACCAGTCCAGGCACAAGATCCTGAAGGGGTTCATGCCGTTCTGGCGCTCCCTCGACAAGACCCTGGGCCAGGTCGACAAGAAGCTGACCGGCCTGGAGACCAGCGCCGCCGCCATCGACGCGCAGATGGA
>DASQGB010000165.1:0-10477 GCA_035632815.1 Burkholderiales bacterium
ACGACGGCATGCTCGGCGTGATCAGCGCCATCGAATGCGTGGATTCCTTGAACTCCAGAGGGGAAAAACTCCCCTTTGCGATCGAGGTGGTCGGCTTCGGCGACGAGGAAGGCGTGCGCTTCGGCACTACGCTGCTGGGCAGCCGCGCAATTGCGGGCACTCTGGATTCGTCCGTTCTCAGTATGAAGGATTCGAAGGGCATCCGGATGGCGCAGGCTTTACGCGACTTCGGGCTCGATCCCGAACGCATTTCCGCGGTCGCCAGAAAAAAGGGCGAAGTGCTCGCCTACGCCGAGCTGCATATCGAGCAGGGACCGGTGCTCGAGGCAGACGGCCTCGCGGTAGGCGTGGTCACGGCGATCAACGGTTTCTCCCGCTTGCGCATCACCCTGCGCGGCGAGGCCGGCCATGCCGGCACCGTGCCGATGCGGCTGCGGCGCGACGCGCTCGCGGCGGCGGCCGAGTGCATCCTCGCCGTCGAGCGCGCCGCTACGCTGGATCCGGAGGTCGTCGCGACCGTCGGACGGATCGAAGCCCGCCCTGGTGCGATCAACGTAATTCCGGGCGAAGTCGAGTTCACCGTCGACGTGCGGGCGCCGAAGGACGAGCTGCGTGCGACCGCGGTAGCGGCGATTCAATCTGCCTTTACCTCCATCACTCGGCGCAGAAAGATCGAAATGCGCACCGAGACCCTGCAGGAGTTCGGCGTCTCCAGCTGTGCGGAGTGGTTGATGACCCAGCTCGAGCGCGCGGCGCTCGCCGAAGATCAGCGCACGCGGCGCCTGCCTTCGGGCGCCGGGCACGACGGCATGGCGCTCGCCGCGATCGCCGACATCTGCATGCTGTTCGTGCGCTGCAAAGGCGGCATCAGCCACAACCCCGCCGAATCGATCACGTGCGAAGACGCAGCCGCGGGGGCAGCCGTGCTTTTCAATTTCATAAATAATTTCTCCGATGAAAAGCGACTATCCGCGTGACCTCGTAGGCTATGGCGCCAGCCCGCCGAAGGCGAAGTGGCCGCGCAGCGCGCGGGTGGCGCTGCAGTTCGTCCTCAACTACGAGGAGGGCGGCGAGAGCTCGATCCTGCACGGCGACAAGGCGTCCGAAGCCTTCCTCTCGGAGATCGTCGGCGCGCAGCCGCTCGAGGGCGTGCGCCACATGTCGATGGAGTCGCTTTACGAATACGGCTCGCGCGTGGGGGTATGGCGCATCCTGCAGTTGTTTGCCCGCTACGACTTGCCGCTGACGGTATTCGGCGTCGGCATGGCCATGGAGCGCAACCCGACCGCGGTCGATGCCTTCCTCAAGGCGGGGCACGAGATCGCGAGCCACGGCTGGCGCTGGATCAACTACCAGTCGGTGCCGATCGAGGTCGAGCGCAGCTACATGCAGCGCGCCATCGAGAGCCAGAAAAGACTCACCGGCGAGCGGCCGCTGGGCTGGTACGCCGGCCGCAGCAGCCCCAATACGCGCCGCCTGGTCGTCGAGGACGGCGGCTTCGTCTACGACGCCGACGACTATAATGACGACCTGCCGTGGTACGACACGCGACACGGCCGGGCGCAGCTGGTGGTTCCTTACACGCTCGACGCGAACGACATGCGGTTCGCCACGGCTCAGGGCTTCAATTCGGGCGAGCAGTTCTTCCAGTACCTCAAGGACGCCTTCGACGTGCTGTACGAGGAGGGCGATCGCAGCCCGCGCATGATGTCGGTCGGGCTGCACTGCAGGCTGGTGGGCCGGCCGGGGCGCCTGAAATCGCTCGAGCGCTTCGTCAAGTACGTCAAGGGAAAGAAGGTCTGGATCGCGCGCCGCATCGACATCGCCAGGCACTGGCTCAAGACCCAACCGCATGGATGAATGGTTCGAAGACCTGAACCCGGCGCCGCGGCTGCTGATGGGCCCCGGGCCGATCAACGCCGATCCGCGCGTGCTGCGCGCCATGAGCGCGCAGCTCCTCGGGCAGTTCGACCCGCAGTTTCGCGGCTACATGCAGCAGACCGCCGAGCTCTACCGCCGCGTGTTCCAGACCCAGAATCGCCGCACCCTGCTGATCGACGGCACGGCGCGCTCGGCGATCGAGGCGGCGCTCGCCTCGCTGATCGAGGAAGGCGACCGCGTGCTGGTGCCGGTCTTCGGCCGCTTCGGACATCTGAAGGTCGAGATCGCCAAGCGCTGCGGCGCCGCCGTGCGCTCCCTGGAAGCGGAATGGGGCACGGTTTTCCCCGCCGAGATGCTCGAGAAGGCAATCAAGGAACACCAACCTAAAATCGTCGCCGTCAGCCATGGCGACACCTCCACCACCATGGCGCAACCGCTCGCCGAGCTCGGCAAGCTGTGCCGCAGCGAGGGCGCCCTGCTCTACGTCGACGCTACCGCGACGCTCGGCGGCATGGACCTGCCCGCCGATGCCTGGCAGCTCGATATCGTCAGCGCCGGGCTGCAGAAATGCCTCGGCGGCCCTTCCGGCAGCGCGCCCCTCACGCTCAATGAGCGCGCCGAGAAAAGCATCGTGCGCCGGCGGCACACCGAGCAAGGTCTGAAACAGAAGAATGAAAAGGAAGGCGATGGCCCGGTGATCCGCTCGAATTACTTCGACCTCGCCATGGTCATGGACTACTGGTCGGACAGGGCCCTTAACCACCATACCGAGGCGACGAGCATGCTGTACGCCGCGCGCGAATGCGCGCGCATCCTGCTGCAGGAAGGGCTGGCGAAGGCCTTCGCGCGCCACGCGCTCGCCTCGAAGGCCTTAAGCGCGGGCTTGGAGGCGATGGGCCTCGCGCTGTTCGGCGACCAGAGGCACAAGATGCCGAATGTCACCGGCGTCCACATTCCGCGGGGCGTCGACGGCGAGAAAGTGCGCCGCGCGCTGCTGCGCGATTTCAACATCGAGATCGGCACCTCGTTCGGACCGCTGCACGGCCGCATCTGGCGCATCGGCACCATGGGCTACAACGCGCGCGCCGACGCCGTGCTGGCAACGCTCGGCGCCTTGGAAGCGATTCTTGCCTCGGAAAAATTCAAATTTCCGCGCGGCGCCGGAGTCGATGCAGCGCTTGCGGCTTACCGCTGAAGTCGCCGGGCGCTTTGCCCAAGAGGCGCTGGCGCTGGGCGAGGGCGAGGTCTGCGCCCTGTTCCGCCGCAGCTTCTACCTGCGCCTCCCGGGCGAGCGTTATGCCTGCATCGGCGACGCGTCGCTCGGGCGGGGGCCGCTCAATGCGCTGGTGAGCGATTTTCACCAGGTCGCCATCGGGGCGAAAGTGTCCATCTCGATGGCGGATGCCACGCTCTGGCAGCCGCCGCCCGCCCTGAACGCGCTTGCCACCGATCTCGAAGGCTTGAAACGCGCGGCCGCCGGCCGGACCCCGTTCGAGGGTCTGGGCGGCCTCATCGACGGCACGCACAATGCGCTCAGCGTCCATGCGCAGCCGGCGCTCGAGGCGATCGACCGCTGGCTCGTCGGCAACGCCCTGTCCAACGAGATCGACCAGCTCGTCGGGCTCGGGCCCGGCCTCACGCCATCAGGCGACGATTATCTCGGCGGCGTGCTGATCGCGCTGCATCATCTGGGGCGCAGGCCGCAGGCGCAGTCGCTGTGGCGCTGGCTCGAGCCCCGGCTCGCTCGACGCACCAGCGCGATCAGCGCGGCGCACCTCGCCGCGGCGGCCGCCGGGCAGGGCCACGAGGCGCTGCACGGCTGTTTGGCAGTCTTATTCCAGAGGAAGAACCAATGGAGCCCTGCCCTCGATAGCCTCAGCAGGGTGGGCCATTGCTCGGGCTGGGACGCCCTCGCCGGCGCGGCGGCCGTCGCGCGCAGCTCGAGCTGACGCGTTTACTACCTTCGAGCGCGCCAGCGCAGCTGCGGATAGCGCTCGCGAGGCCCCGAGGGCGCGAGGTACGTAGGCGCGATCGCCTCCAGCGCCCGCGGCACCAGGCCGAAGGGCAGCGGTTCGCCCGCGCATACGCTCGGCACCTGCATCGAGTAGTAATTGTCGCGGGTCATCAGCGGGCCCGGCGACCACTCGAGAGCGAGCGCCTGAAGGTAGGACAGGAAATCCGGCAGGCCGATGACGAGGCGGCGCCTGCCGGTCACGGCGCACACGTATTCGACCAGCTCCTTCAGCGTGTAAACCCGCGGGCCGCCCAGCTCGTAACGCTGGCCGCGGGCGTCGGCGTCGCCGAGCGCCGTCAGCATCGCGGGCACCACGTCGCCGACGTACACCGGCTGGAAGCGCGCGCGCGGGCAGGCGATCGCGAGTACCGGGAAGAAGCGCGCCAGCAGCGCGAAGGTGTTGAGGAAACGGTCCTCCGGCCCAAATACCACCGAGGGGCGAAATACGCTTACATGCAGGTCCGCTGCGGCGAGAACCGCCTGCTCGCCGGCGCCCTTGGAACGCAGGTAGTCCGACGGCGCGTCGGGCGAAGCGCCCAGCGCACTGATATGCAGCAGCCGCGGCACGCCGGCCGCGCGGCACGCGGCGACGATCGCCTGCGGCAGCTCGACGTGCGCGCGCGCGAAGTCCGGCCCATGCAGAATGCCCACCAGGTTGATGACCGCGTCGCGCCCCGCGGCGAGCCGCTCGAGCACACCGCGCGCAGTGATGTCCGTCTCCACGACGTCGACCGTCGGCAGCAGGATGAGGTGCTTGGCACGCTCGCGTCGCCGCGAGGGCACCGTGGCGCGGATGCCGCGGCGCGCCAGCTCGGCGACCAGGTGGCGGCCGATGAAGCCCGAGCCGCCGAGCACCAGGACATTCTCGAACTTCATTGCCTGCTCAGGGCAGCAGTTGTTCCTCGTCGACCGGCTCGGCGCCGCTGCGCGCGGAGATGGTCCCCATGCGCACCTTGAGCGGCACCAGCTTCTGGTCGAGCACCGCCGCGTAGAACACCGAGTTGGCCATCACTTTCTTGACGTAGTCCCGGGTCTCGGAAAACGGAATGGTCTCGGCATAGACCGCCCCCTCGAGCGGCTTCTCGGCATCGCGCCAGCGCCGCGCGCGCGCCGGGCCGGCGTTGTACGCCGCCGAGGCGAGCACCGGGTGGCCGAGCTGGTCGAGCACCAGCTTCAGGTAGCCGGTGCCCAGGGTGACGTTGGTCTTGATCTCGGTGACGCTTTTCGAGCGGTAGTTGCGCAGGCCGATCTTGGAGGCGACATAGCGAGCCGTGCCCGGCATCACCTGCATCAGCCCGGCAGCGCCGGCGCTCGAGCGCGCCTCGGTGATGAAGCGGCTCTCCTGGCGTACCAGCCCGAGCACCCAGGCCTCGTCCAGGCCGTGACTCTGTGCGTACGCGCGGAACACCTCGTGATAGGGCAGCGGATAGCGCAGGGAGAAATTGTGCAGGCGGGCAGTGCGGTCCGCGGTGTGGATGGTGCGGTCGTACACCTCGCCGCGGCGCGCCAGCTCGGAGGCCGCGATGAGCTGCTTGTCGTCGAAGCGGCGGATGGCGAACAACCATTCGCGCACGCCCTCGGTGCGGATCCCGAGGCGGATGAGCTCGAACGCGCGCGCCAGTCCCGGCTCGCCCTTTGCCGCCTCGATTTCCGTTTCGCTGGGAACGTGCACCGCCTCCGGAAGCATGGAAACGTAGCCCAGCTCCTCGTTGGCGAGCAGGCCGTAGAAGTCGGTCTGGCCGGCGATGCGCAGGTAGTGCGCACGGCTGCCGGTCACCTCGCCCTGGGCCGCCAGCGCGCGGCCGTACCAGTAGGTCCAGGCGGGCTCGCTGCGCGCCGCCGGCGACATGCGGTCGACCGCGTCGCGCAGCGCATGCCAGCTCCCGGCGCGCAGCGCTGCGCGCGCTTTCCAGGCGAGCTGGTTGTCGTCGAGGGGCGCCTCGCCCGCTCGCTCGAACCAGCCGAGCGTTTCGCGCAGGTGCTCGCGCGCGCCCTCGACCGCTACCCGTCCCCACAGGTATTGCATCTCCGACTCGGTCAGGCGCTGGCCGAGCTCGCCTTCGAACGCCTCGGCGGCACCGAGCGGGTCGTTGCGCGCATGGCGCACGCCGGCGAGCACCACCACCTCGCGCGTCGGCCTGGGCTCCATGTCCCTGGGCAGGCGCGCGAGCACGCGCTTGGGCTGGCGGGCGGCCTCGGCGAGCAGGCGCTCGTCGGGCGCCTCGTTCCTCGGCAGGTAGCCAAGCGCGGTCTTCGCCGCGGTGATCTGGCCGTTCTCGAACAGCACGCGCACCCGGCGCCAGATCTGCGTGGTGGAGATGCGTCCGGCCTTGACGAGAGCTTCGGCAAGCCGCGCGCAGCCGTCGGGAAACTCGCCGGGCTCCAGCCACCACGCCTCGGGCAGCGCTGCGTCCTCGCCGCGCTCCAGGCGCGACAGCGAGGCGTAGCATCTGATCTCGAGATCCTCACGCGGATAGAGCGCCGCCTGGCGGTCCAACTCCTGCCAGTTGCCGCGCTTACCGGCCACTTTCAACCAGTCGCCGCGCAGCAGCTCCGCGACATAGGTATCGGCGTGCTTCGAGAGAAAGACGTGAACGTCTTTCACCGACGCGTCTTCCAGTCGCATTGCCAAGCGCCAGTAGTCCATCCATGGCGCGAGAACGTGATGCTCGTCGACCCGCTTCGCCTGCCGGGCGAACTTGATGGCGTCGCCGGCACGGTAGGCATCGAACGCGGTAATGACCGCCTCGTCTTGCTTGCTCGCGGCTAGTGCGCCCGCGGCGGCGAACGCGGCGCTAAGATACAGAAGACAGCGGAAATACTTCAAAATCATGGAGTAAGCAGGATAGCACGGGCATGAATCGGGATTCGGTCAAAGCATGGCGCAAAGCGCAGCGCGATCGGCTCATCGCCGCGCGGCTGGCGGTAACAGACGCCGAGCTTGACGCTTGGCGGCGTCTGATCGACGGCTTCCTCGAGCGTTCATTCCCGGGCCTCGCGCGCTGCCGGCTCGCTTTCTGTTGGCCGATCAAGAACGAGTACGACGCCCGCCACCTCGCCAGAACACTGCGCGAGCGCGGCGCCTTGACCGCGCTGCCCGTCGTGGTCGCTCCGCGCACGCCCTTGGCCTTCCGCGAGTGGCGCCCCGGCGTCGAGCTTGCACGCGGCCCGCTCGGCATCCCTTACCCGGTGAGCTCGCCGCTGCTCACCCCCGATGCCGTCCTGCTGCCGATGAACGGCTGGGACGCGCAGGGCTACCGCCTGGGCTACGGCGCGGCGTTCTTCGACCGCACGCTCGCCAGCCTGGCGAAGCGGCCGGTGGTGATCGGCGTGTCCTACGAGCTGGCGCGTCTGGAGAGCATCTACCCGCAGCCCTGGGACATCCCCATGGACTACGTGGTCACCGAGCGAGGAGTCTACCGGCGCGATCCCGAAGGGCTCGCCTATCTCCCGGGGCCCGAACCCGGCGGCTCGGGCGCGCTGTCCTCGCCGGTTTGCTACGCCGACGAGCACTACTTTCGGGGACCTAAACCTTGAGGGCGAGGGTAAGGCCGTCGCCCACGGGCAGAAGGGACAGGGCGACGCGCTCGTCGGCGTGCAGCTTGTCGTTGAAGGCGCGCAGCGACCGGGTCGTGGCGTCGCGCACGCCGGCGTCGGCTACCGCGCCCGACCACAGCGTGTTGTCGATGGCGATGATCCCTCCCCGGCGCACGAGCGCGAGGCAGCGCTCGTAGTACTTCGCGTAGTTCTCCTTGTCGGCGTCGATGAAGGCGAAGTCGAAGGGGCCGCGCAGCGCTTCGAGTGTGTGCAGCGCGGGGGCGAGCCGCAGGTCGATCTTGTGCTCCACGCGGGCCTTCTTCCAGAAGCGCCGCCCGATCGCTGTCCACTCCTCGCTGATATCGCAGCATACGATGCGGCCATCGGCGGGCAGCGCGAGCGCCACGGCGAGCGCGCTATAACCGGTGAACGTACCGATCTCGAGGCAGCGCTTCGCGCCGATGGCTTGGACCAGCAGCGCCATGAACTGGCCCTGGTCGGCACCGATCTGCATGCCGGCGTGCGGGTTGGAGGCCGTCGCCTGGCGCAGCTCCTTAAGCACCGCGGGCTCGCGGACGGAATGCTCGACGATGTAGCGCGAGAGCCGCTCCGGGAGAAAGGGATGCCGGCCGGCCATCAGCCCAGGAACAGCCGATAGGCGGGATTGCGCGTCTCTTCGGCGAACGGATAGCCGAGCTTTTTCAGGAACAGCCTGAACCCGCCCATTTCCCGGCGCGGGACCTGCATGCCCACCAGCACCCGGCCGTAGTCGGCGCCGTGGTTGCGGTAGTGGAACAGGCTGATGTTCCAGTCGCTGCGCATGCTGGAGAGGAAGCGCATCAGCGCGCCGGGGCGCTCGGGGAACTCGAAGCGATAGAGCAGCTCGTCCTTAGCGAAGGGGGCGCGGCCGCCCACCATGTGGCGCACATGCCACTTCGCCATCTCGTTGTCCGACAGGTCGAGGGCGGTGAGGCCGTGGCGCCGCAGCTTGGCCACGATGCGCCTGGTCTCGCCGCTGCCGGCGACCTCGATGCCGACGAAGATGTGCGCCTCGCGCGAGTCGGCGATGCGGTAATTGAACTCGGTGATGTTCTTCGCGCCGAGCGTGGCACAGAACTTCTTGAAGCTGCCCGGCCGCTCGGGAATGGTCACCGCCACGACCGCCTCGCGCTGCTCGCCCAGCTCGGCCTCCTCGGCGATGAAGCGCAGGCGGTCGAAGTTGGTATTGGCGCCCGAAGCGATGGCCACCAGGGTTTTCCCGCGCGCATCGCGCCGCTCGACCCAGGCCTTGGCGCCGGCGATGGCGAGGGCCCCCGCCGGCTCGAGCACCACGCGCGTGTCCTCGAACACGTCCTTGATGGCGGCGCACATCTCGTCGGTGCCGACGAGCACCATCTCGTCGACCAGCTCGCGGCAAAGCCGGAAGGTCTCGCGGCCGACCTCCTTCACGGCCACGCCGTCGGCGAACAGGCCTACGTGATCCAGCTTTATGCGTTTTTTCATTCGCAAGGATCTTGTCATTGCATCGGCGTCGACGGGCTCCACTCCCACGACCCGGATGGAGGGACGCACCCGCTTCACGTAGGCCGCGATCCCCGCAATCAGCCCGCCGCCGCCGACCGGCACAAAGACCGCGTCGATCGGCCCGGGGTGCTGGCGCAGAATCTCCATGCCGATCGTGCCCTGCCCGGCGATCACCTCCGGGTCATCATAGGGATGCACGAAAACCAGGCCGCGGCTGCGCTTCATGCGATTCGCGCGCGCAAAGGCCTCGGCGTACGAATCGCCGTGCAGCACGACCTGGGCGCCGCGCGCCGCCACGGCGTCGACCTTGATCCTCGGCGTGGTGACCGGCATCACGATCACCGCGCGGCAGCCCAGGCGCTGTGCGGCGAGGGCCACGCCTTGCGCATGGTTGCCCGCGCTTGCCGTGATCACGCCTTTCATCAGGCGCTGGCGCGGCAGCGAGGCCATCTTGTTGTAGGCGCCGCGCAGCTTGAACGAGAATACCGGCTGCAGGTCCTCGCGCTTGATGAGCAGGTGATTGCCCAGGCGCTTGGACAGCGCCGCGGCGCGCTCGAGCGGCGACTCGATCGCGACGTCATAGACGCGCGACTTCAGGATCCGTTCGAGATAGTCGTTGCGCTTCACCCACCCTTCCCCAAGGAGCGGCGAATTTAGCATGGAGGCCCTGCTCGGCCTGTTCGTCGCGGCCTTCGCGGCGGCGACCCTGGTGCCGCTGCCCTCCGAGGCTGCGCTGTTCGCCTATCTCAAGGCCTACCCCGACCGGGTTGCGCTGGCGCTCATCGTCGCCACTCTGGGCAATACCGCGGGCGGCATGACCTCGTATCTCATCGGCCGGCTGGTCCCTCCAAGGAACCCAAAGGGAATCGAAATGCTGAAGCGCTACGGCGCGCCCTTGACCTTTTTCGCCTGGCTGCCGGTCATCGGCGACGCGCTGCCGGTGGCGGCCGGCTGGCTGCGAATCAACTGGTTGGCCGTACTCGGGTTCATGGCGGCGGGGCGCCTGGCGCGCTACATTGCGGTCGCGGCCATTGCCCAATGATCAAGCTCAACTCTATGCGGGAGCGCGCACACCGGATGAAGCTCGAGGTGCTTGCGCTGGTCCTCGCCGCGCGCCATCCGCGCACGCCGTGGTACGCGAAGCTGGTGATCGCCGGCTGCGTCGCCTACGCCGTCACCCCCGCCGACATCATTCCCGACGTGCTGCCGATCTTCGGTTGGGTCGACGATCTGCTGTTCATTCCGATCGCCGTGGCGCTCGCGGTGCGCTTCGTGCCGCAGCCGGTGCTTGCCGAGTGCCGCAACCGCGCGCACGAGGCTTCGGCACAGGCGCCGCGCCTGAGCCCGGCGCTGTGGTGCGCAATCGCCGGCGCCTGGATCGGGCTGCTTGCCGCCGCCGTGCTATGGAGCCTGCACTAAATGAATGGTCCGAATCGGGACCATTGGAGCTAATTGCCTTACGTACGCCGCCTCCGGTTCCGCGTTAGACCTGCTTTCCTTCTATTTTTCACAGAGATAAAT
>DASQGB010000166.1:0-5286 GCA_035632815.1 Burkholderiales bacterium
AGGGCGTGCAGCAGCGCCTCGCGCGGCCCCGCATAGCGCATGTCCAGGGGATAGCCGGCCTGGACCACCGTACCGGGACGGAAGTATTTTTCAATGAGCACGGCGATCGCGCGCGTGCGCACGTCAGCGGGGATGTCACCCGGCTTGAGATTGCCGAGCAACGAATGCACCAGCACGCCGTCGCACACCTCGATCGCCGTCTTGACGAGATACTCGTGCGCGCGTTGCATTGGGTTGCGTGTCTGGAACGCCGCGACGCGCGACCAGCCGAGGCGCTCGAACTCCGCGCGCGTTTCGGCAGGCGTCATGAAGAGCGCGCCGTACTTCGCCTTGAAGCCGCCGTCGGACAGCACCTTCACCGGCCCGGCGAGATTGAACTCGGGCTGCTGCATGACCATCGCGACGCCCGGATGCGCGGCATCGGTGGTCCTGAATACCGAGTTGCATTCTCGCTTTTTATCAATCTTGTAATTTTCAACAACCTTCATCGTGGCGAGCGGCTCGCCGCTATCCGGATCGGTCAGCGCGATTTCGCTTCCACTGGCAAAACTTTCTTCAGAAGACAAAGTGATCGGGATCGGCCAGAAGAGGCCCGAAGCCGTGCGATAGCGCTCGCACACGCCTTCCCAGTCGGCGCGCGTCATGAAGCCGCCGAGCGGAGTGAAGCCGCCGATGCCGAGCATGACGAGATCGCCCTTCTCGCGCGAGCTGATGCGCACCGCGCGCAGCGTGCGTGCGCGCGCGGTCTCGGCGGCGAGCGCCCCCCCCGCGAGCGCTAGCGTCTTGAGCTCACCTCCTCCATGGGGCGCAACCAGACCGGGCAAGCGAATCCTCCTTCCTTATTCTGGTAAGGCTTCCAAGGGGAGGCAAAACCGATGTTCTAATCCGCCGATAAGGCAGTCTGATAGCTCGTCAGGTCACGGCCCAGTTGCGCGAGCGGCTGACCGCCTCCCGCCAGCGCCCCATTCGTTCCGCAGCATCCTGGCGGTCCATGCGCGGCTCGAAGCGCCGGTCGGCCTGCCAGTGCGACGCGATTTCTTCGCGCGATTTCCACAGGTTGACGGTCAACCCCGCGAGGTAGGCGGCACCCAGGGCCGTCGTCTCCAGAACTTTTGGCCTGACCACGGGAACGCCAAGCAAATCCGCCTGGAACTGCATCAGGAGGTCGTTGGCCGCCGCGCCGCCGTCGACGCGCAGCTCGGTTAGCTGCTCGCGCGCGTCTTTCTGCATTGCCTGGAGCAGCTCGGCGCTCTGGAAGGCGATCGATTCGAGGGCCGCGCGGGCGATATGGGCTCTTGTAGTTCCTCGGGTCAAACCGACTATCGCGCCGCGGGCGTTGGGGTCCCAGTAAGGCGCTCCGAGGCCGGTGAACGCGGGCACGACGTAGACGTCGCCGCTGTCGAGGACGCTCGCTGCCATCTTCTCGATTTCGGAAGAGGAGGAAAAGAACTCGAGGCCGTCCCGCAGCCATTGCACGACCGCGCCGCCGATGAACACGCTGCCCTCGAGCGCAAACTCCTTCTTCGCGCTCGTCTGTGCGCAGGCGGTGGCGATCAGCCCGCTCGAGGAGCTCACCGCTTTGTCTCCCGTGTGCAGCAGCATGAAGCAGCCGGTGCCGTAGGTGTTCTTCGCCATGCCCGGGCGGTGGCAGGCCTGGCCGAACATCGCCGCCTGCTGGTCCCCGGCGATGCCGCCGATGACCAGCGGCTCGCCCGCGAAAGCCGCCGGCAGCATGCCGAAGGCGTGCGCCGAGGGATGAACCTCGGGCAGCAGCGGGCGCGGCACGCCGAGCAGCCCGAGCAGCTCGGCGTCCCAGTCGCCCTTGTGGATGTCGAACAGCATGGTGCGCGAGGCGTTCGATACATCGGTGACGTGGGTGCGGTTGCCGGTGAGCTGCCAGACGAGCCAGGTATCCACTGTGCCGAACGCGAGCTCGCCGCGCTCGGCGCGCAGCCGCGCGCCCGGAATCTCGTCGAGCAGCCACGCGATCTTGGTGCCGCTGAAATACGGATCGATGACCAGCCCGGTTTTTGCACGAACGATTTCCTCGACTCCCTGCTTTTTGAGCTCACTGCAAAGAGCTGCGGTGCGGCGATCCTGCCAGACGATCGCGTTGTGCAGCGGCTCGCCGGTCTGGCGGTCCCACAGCAGGGTGGTCTCGCGCTGGTTCGCGATGCCGACCGCCATGAGGTCCTTCAGGGGAATATTCCCTTCCCGCAGGGCCTCGCGCGCGACCTCGCGCTGCGTGGCGAGGATCTCCTTGGGGTCGTGCTCGACCCAGCCGGGGCGCGGGTAGATCTGGCGGAACTCGCGCTGCGCAGCCGCCGCGGCGCGGCCCTGCGCGTCGAACAGGATCGCGCGCGAGCTGGTCGTGCCCTGGTCGAGCGCGAGAACGTATCGCACGAAAAAATTCTATCAGGGGTGATGCTAGAATCGCGCCCCTATGCCCCTGCCGGTTCCCGACGTCGAGCGCGAGCTCACTCACACGCGCCGCGTCCGCTACGAAGGCTACAAGCGCGCCGACGGCCTGTGGGACATCGAGGCGCATCTGAGCGACGTCAAGAGCCACGATTTCCGGCTGAAGACCGGCGTGCGCCGCGCCGGGCAGCCGATCCACGAGATGTGGCTGCGGCTCACGATCGACCGCCGGCTCGAAGTCGTCGACGCCGTGGCCTCTTCCGACGCCGTGCCGTACCCCGGCAGCTGCGAGACGATCGCGCCGGCCTACCGCAAGCTGATCGGCCTTAACTTGGCCAGGAGTTTTCGGAAAAACGTAAAGGAGATCTTTGGTGGAGTACGCGGCTGCACGCACCTCACCGAGATGCTCGACGGCTTGCCGACCGCGGCGATCCAGACCTTCGCCGGCGAAGTTCAGGAGGACCGCGGCGATGGCACGCGGCCGTTCCAGCTCGACCAGTGTCACGCGCTGGAAACCTCCAGCGACACGGTGAAGAAGTGGTACCCCAAATGGCATAGAGCCGCGTGAAGATCCACGAGTACCAGGGCAAGGAGATATTCCGCGAGTTCGGCGTGCCGACGCCGCGCGGCATTCCGGCGTTCAGCGTCGACGAGGCGCTCGAGGCGGCGAAGAAGCTCGGCGGCAAGGTCTGGGTGGTGAAGGCGCAGATCCACGCCGGCGGCCGCGGCAAGGGAGGAGGGGTCAAGGTTGCGAAATCTCTGGCGGAAGTTAAAGAGCAGGCTGCCCAGATTCTCGGCATGCAGCTCGTCACTCACCAGACCGGTTCCGGCGGACAGAAGGTGCGGCGGCTGCTTGTCGAGGAAGGCGCCGACATAAAGAAGGAGCTCTACGCCGGCATGGTGGTCGACCGCGCCACGCAGCGCGTGGTGCTGATGGCCTCCTCCGAAGGCGGCATGGACATCGAGGAAGTCGCGGCGAAGACGCCGGAGAAGATCCACAAGGTGGCGATCGACCCGGTGCAGGGGCTGACCGACGCCGACGCCGACGAGATCGCAGGGCGCATCGGCATTCCGGAAGCGGCCCTGCCGCAGGGGCGTGCCCTCTTCAAGGCGCTCTATAAGGTTTTTCTCGAGACGGATGCGTCACTGGCCGAAGTCAATCCTCTGGTTCTGACAAACCAGAATCAGGTCATTGCGCTCGATTCAAAACTCAACTTCGACGACAACGCGCTGTTCCGCCATCCCGAGCTCCAGGCGCTGCGCGACCTGGATGAGGAGGACCCGGCGGAGGTCGAGGCCT
Source organism: Burkholderiales bacterium (assembly GCA_035632815.1). GTDB lineage: Bacteria > Pseudomonadota > Gammaproteobacteria > Burkholderiales > SG8-39 > SCGC-AG-212-J23. The sequence continues at coordinate 3,719 of DASQGB010000166.1, forward strand.
CCAAGCACGACCTCAACTACATCCAGCTCGACGGCGACATCGGCTGCCTCGTCAACGGCGCAGGGCTGGCCATGGCGACCATGGACATCATCAAGTTCTACGGCGGCTCGCCAGCCAACTTCCTCGACGTCGGCGGCGGCGCCACCACCGAGAAGGTGACCGAGGCGTTCAAGATCATGCTGCGCACGCCGTCGCTGAAGGCGATCCTGGTGAATATCTTCGGCGGCATCATGCGCTGCGACGTGATCGCGATCGCACTGGTCCAGGCCTCGAAGGCGGTGAGCCTCAAGGTGCCGCTGGTGGTGCGGCTCGAGGGCACCAGCGTCGATCTTGGCAAGAAGATCCTCGCCGACTCGGGCCTGCCGATCATCTCGGCGAAGAACATGGCCGACGCTGCGCAGAAGGTAGTGGCCGCGGCGAAGGGTCTGAAATGAGCATTTTGATTGACAAGAACACGAAGGTGATGACGCAAGGCATCACGGGGAAGACCGGCCAGTTCCATACCCGCATGGGCGTCGAGTACGCCAATGGCAAGAAATGCTATGTGGCCGGGGTGAATCCCAAGAAGCCGGGAGAGGAATTCGAGGGCATTCCGATCTTCGCCACGGTGAAGGACGCAAAGAAGCAAACCGGGGCAACCGTCTCCGTCATCTACGTGCCGCCGCCGTTCGCCGCGGCCGCCATCGACGAGGCGGTCGACGCGGACCTCGATCTCGTCATCTGCATCACCGAAGGCATCCCGGTGCGCGACATGATCCGCACCAAGCACCGCATGCAGGGGAAAAGGACGCTCCTGGTCGGCCCCAACTGCCCCGGCGTCATCACGCCGGAGGAGCTCAAGATCGGCATCATGCCCGGGCACATCCACAAGAGAGGCCCGGTGGGCGTGGTGTCTCGCTCGGGCACCCTGACCTACGAGGCGGTGGGACAACTGATGGAGCAGGGGCTGGGTCAGTCGAGCTGCGTCGGCATTGGCGGCGACCCGGTCAACGGGCTGAAGCACCTGGACGTCCTACGCATGTTCAACGACGACCCGAAGACCGAGGCGGTGATCATGGTGGGAGAGATCGGCGGCTCGGACGAGGAAATTGCCGCGCGCTGGGTCAAGGAAAACATGCGCAAGCCTGTGGTCGGATTTATCGCCGGCATCACCGCGCCGCCCGGCAAGAGGATGGGCCACGCCGGGGCGATCATCTCGGGCGGCCAGGGCACGGCGCAGGAAAAGCTGGCGGTGATGGAAGAGTGCGGCATCAAGGTGACGCGCAACCCCGCCGAGATGGGCAGGACCCTAAAATCCATACTGAAGTAGCCCGCTTCCCGCTGCTCGCGACACTCCCGTACGCCGGAACGATCTTCCTTTCCTCGTTCCTGCTGTTCCTGGTGCAGCCGATCATCGCCAAGCAGATCCTGCCGTGGTTCGGCGGCTCGGCCGCGGTGTGGACTACCTGCCTGGTGTTCTTCCAGAGCGTGCTGCTCGCCGGCTACGCCTATGCCGACTGGACCACGCGACTGGGCCCGCGGCGCCAGGCGCTCGTGCACGTCGCGCTGCTCGCGCTTTCGCTCGCCTT